>JASHUI010000049.1:0-2704 GCA_030040095.1 Streptosporangiaceae bacterium
TGTTCGCCGCCGCCGACCGGCCGCTCAACCTCTACGTGCAGGGGGCAATGGGCCACGCGATCTCGGTGGCGGCCGGCACGGCACTGGGCCGCCCCGGGCAGCGGGTGCTGGCCATCGACGGCGACGGCAGCGCGGTCATGCATCTCGGCGCGATCCCGCTGATCGGATCCCTGGGCCTGGCCAACCTGACGCACGTGATCCTCGACAACGGCGTCTACGAATCGACCGGCGGCCAGCAGACGCCCGCGACGACCATCGACTTCCCCGGGGTGGCCATGGCCTGCGGGTACCGGCAGGCGGTCACCGTCAGCACCGAGGCCGAGCTGCGCGCCCAGGCCCCGCTGCTGAGCGCGACCGGACCGGTTCTGCTGCACGTGCGGATCACGCCCGGCGGCGGCTCGCCCGGCGGCCGGGCCACCGAGAAGATCGGTCCGGCCGAGCTGGTGCACCGCTTCCGTACCGCGATAGCAGCGCCCGGGCAGGCGCCGTGAGCCGGGAGCTGGACGTGTGCCCGGGCCTGCCGGCGGACTGGCCGGAACTCACCGCGGCCTGCCCGCACACGGTGACGCCCCGGTGGCTGGCCCTCGGCGCCGACCGGCTCGGCGACGGCTACCAGACGTTCATCCTGCGCGCCGGCGGCCGCCCGGAGCTCGCGGTCGGCGGCACGGTCCTCGCCGGGCCGCTGCCCAGCCCGCGAGTCGATCCCTACCGCATCCTCAGCGGCCGTTCGGCCGGGCTGGGCCTGATTCCGGACGGCCCGCACCCGTGGGCGGACGCCGCGCCGGCCGACGTCTTCCCGGCCGTGCTGTTCATGTACCCGAACTTCGACATGTTCCCCGTCGGCCGTGCCGCGCACGACCGCGCCCTGCTGCGCGACCTGGTGGGCAAGCTGCTCGGGTGGGCCCGCGCGAACGGCATCGCCGCGCTCGCCTTCCTGTTCGCCACGCCCGACGCGGCCGACCTGATGGCGGCGCTGGCCGAGCGCGGCGCGGCGGCCCTGCCTCTGGCTGGTACCTGCGTCCTGGATGTCAGCTGGGACGACTTCGACGGCTATCTGGCCACGCTGCCGAGCAAACGGCGGGTGGCGATACGCGGCGAGCTGAATCGCCTGGCCGCCGCGCACGTGGTGCTGGCCGAGGAGCGGCTGGACGACGTCGAGCCGGAGCTGCTGAGGCTGCGCGCCAAGCTCGTCGCCAAGTACGACGGCCGGCCGGCGCCGGCGCGTGACCGGCTGCTGCTCGACAAGATCCGCGACCTGTTCGACGGCGACGAGATCCTTGTCGTCACCGCGCGGTGCGAACGGCGCATGCTCGGCTTCGCGCTGCTGCTGCGAGACGGCGGGCGGTGGACCGCGTTGCTGGTCGGCACGGACTACGACGACCCGCGTTCCCGGCTGACCTACTTCGCGGTGACGTTCTACCGGCCCGCCGCGCTGGCCCCCGGACGGGGGATCACCAGCATCGGCTACGGACTGGGTTCCTGGCAGGCCAAGCGGTTGCGGGGCTGCCGCGTGGTGCCCCTGCTCGCCGCCGCGCTGCCGGTGCGCGCCGGGCCGGGATCCGGGCTATCTGGCGGAGGCTGAAGTGCAGCGACATCTGGTGATGAACGGCGACATGGTCCTGGCCGAGGACCCCGCCCCCGGGCAGGTCGACCAGTGGCTGCGCGACTTCTACGCCGACATCGGCGGGCACGAGTTCTTCCGTCGCCTGGCCACCGCCTTCTACCGCCTGGTCGCGGCCGACGAACTGCTGGCCCCGCTGTTCTCGGGCGCTTCGTGGGAGCGTCACGCGACGCGGCTGGCCGATCACTTCGACCGGATGTACGGCACGCCCGACCGCACCGAAGCGTGGGAGCCGCGGCTGCTCACCGCGCACACCCGGTTCCTGATCAGCCACGAGCATCGCGCCCGGTGGCTGGACGCGCTGCGTGAGGCCGGCCGGCAGATCGACGCGCCGCAGGCGCTGTTCAGCGACTTCGTCGCGACCATGGTCATGGCCAGCGGCGACATGATGGGGGTTTCCCGGGGCGCCGCGATCAGCAGGGGCGAATCGTTCGACCGCTTCGGGGTGCGGAGCCCCTGATGGCGAGGCGGGCCGGCCCGGGCCGTAACTCCCTGTCCACCCACCGTGACTTCCGGCTGCTGTGGGGCGGCCAGTCGGTTTCCAACTTCGGCACCCAGATCTCGGCGCTGGCCATCCCCCTGGTCGCCGTGCTGACGCTGCACGGCAGCCCGGTCCAGGTGGCCGCGATCGCCTCGGTGGAGAACCTGCCGTCGCTGTTGTTCGGCCTGGTGGCCGGGGTCTGGGTGGACCGGCTGGACTGCCGCAGGCTCATGGTGATCACGGACCTGGCGAGATGCGCGGCGCTGCTGGCGATCCCGGTGCTGCATGCCACGGGCAGCCTGAACTTCGCGCTGCTGTACGTGATCGTCTTCGTGGTCGGCGTGCTGTCGTTGCTGTACGACCTGGCGTACCAGTCGATGCTGCCGACCATGCTCGCGGCGGAGGACCTGGTCGACGCCAACGGCAGGCTGCAGGCGTCGCAGTCGGTGGCCGCGGGCGCCGGCCCGCTGGCCGGCGGCGGGCTGGTCCAGCTCATCACGGCTCCCCTGGCGGTCCTGGTGGACGCGGGCACCTACCTGGTCTCGGCCGCCTGCGCGCTGCTGATGCGCGACGTCCCGGCCCGGCCGCCGGCGCCGCGGCGG
>JASHUI010000394.1:0-2968 GCA_030040095.1 Streptosporangiaceae bacterium
GTGGCTGGCGGTCGCCGCCTGGGCCGGCCCCTGGCCGGTGACCGAGCGGTGGTGGCGCCCGCCGCAGGCGCGGCGGCGAGCCAGGTTCCAGCTGGTCGCCGAGGACGGGAGCGCCTGGCTGGCGGCGGTGCAGGACGGCCGGTGGCAGGTCGAGGCCGGTTACGAGTGACGCGTGGCGCCGCGTCCACCCGTGAGCACCGCCACGGCGGGACGGGCGGGACGGGCGGGACGGCCGAACGGGCGGTCAAAGACTCCCGAGATAGCGAGTAACCGCCCGGTGCGTGCGGGCATGGGGTATAGCGGAACCATGGCGACACCGGGACAGCAGGGCCGGCAGGGGTTCCAGGGTGCGACCATCCGGCTCGGCACCGTCCGGGGCATCCGGATCGAGGCCAACTGGAGCGTCGCGTTCATCTTCGCGCTGATCGCGCTCGGGCTCGCCACGCTGCAGTTCCCGTCGGTGAACCCGCACCTGAGCGCGCTCACCTACGCGATCGCGGCCATCCTCACCGCCGTGGTGTTCTTCGCGTCGCTGCTCGCGCACGAGCTCGCGCACTCGCTGGTGGCGCTGCACTACGGGCTGCGGGTGGAGAAGATCACGTTGTGGATCTTTGGCGGGATCTCGCAGCTCAGCGGCGAGGTGCCGAGCCCCGGGGCGGAGGTGCTCATCGCCGGCGTCGGCCCGCTGACCAGCCTGGTGCTCGGCGGGATCTTCATCGGGCTGGCGGAGGCGGTAGCGGGGGCCCGGCCGGCGCACGCCAGCGTGCCCGGCGTCATCGGCAGCGCGCTGGCCTACCTGGGGTTCATCAACGTCCTGCTGGCCATCTTCAACGTGATCCCGGCCGCGCCGCTGGACGGGGGGAGGCTGCTGCGCGCCGTCATCTGGTGGCGCACCGGCGACCGGGTGAAGTCCACCGTGTGGGCCAGCCGGGCCGGCCAGGCGTTCGGGTGGGTGTTCATCGTCTTCGGCCTGTACGCGTTCTTCGTCAGCCGGCAGTGGACCTGGCTGTGGTTCGCGTTCATCGGCTGGTTCCTGACCGCCGCGGCCAGCGCCGAGGCGCAGCAGGCGGTCGTGACCGGCCAGTTGCGCGGCGTCCGCGTCGGCCAGATCATGACCCCGGACCCGGTGACCGTGCCGGGCTCGGCGACCGTCAGCGATTTCCTGGACGGTCACCTGTTCCGTGCCCGCCACCAGGGCTTCCCGGTCATCCAGGAGGGCCGGGGGGTGACCGGGCTCGTCACCGTCAACCGGATCCGGCAGGTGCCCCCGGACGAGCGGGACCGGACCAGGCTCGCGGACATCGCCTGCCCGCTGGCCGACGTCGCCACCGCGGCGCCGGACGATTCGGTCGCCGACCTGCTGCCCCGCCTCACCGCGTGCGCCGACCGGCGGGCGCTGGTGTTCGCCAACGGCCGGCTGGCCGGGATCGTCTCGCCCAGCGACATCGCCCGCATGCTGGACCGGCTCCGGGTCAGCCGGCCCTACTGATACGCGGTCAGGCGAGGCCGGTCGCGCCGTTGATGACCAGCAGGAGTCCCACGAGGAGCAGCACGCCGACGATGATGACGCGGCTGCGCGCCTGGACCCAGGCATCGAGGGCCCTTACGTACCGCGTCGTCGCGTCCGGGGCGGCCAGGAAGAACCCGAACGGCAGCCAGACGAACGCCACGACGATGATCACGACAACGGCTGTGGCCAGCACGATGAGGCCGATGCTGGCTTTTGCCGTGGCGATCACCTGCACGGCGGCGATGAAGCTGGCCGACGGCACGAACAGGAGCACGCCCACGGCGAACGCCATGATCGGCGCCGGGTGGGTCATGATCCTTGTGACCAGGCTCGGTTTCTTGTTCTCCTTCTTGGGCTTTGGCTTGCGCCGGGCCATGAAGATCCCGGCCCCCAGCGCCAGGACGCCGAGGCCGAGGCGCAGGCCATACCGGGGCTGGCGCTGCCTGGGGTGGTTGAGGCCGCCTGCGTGGATGGCGACCAGGATGACGATGGCCAGGATCACGGTCATAGTCACCGCGCCGGCCAGGTAGATCAGCATGGCCCGCCGCGGGTTGGCGGAGCCGAGATACACGGCGACGGCCAGCAGCGCCTGCGGTGACAGAGCAGCCAGCACGGCGAATCCGGCCGCCTGGCCTAGCACCGGAACCCGCCGCTGCGGCCCCCGGCCCCGTGCTCGTGCTCGTGCAAGCCTGATCCCCCCACGGCCCAGGTCATCGCCTGGTCATCCCCTGATCCCGAATACCCAGAACGGCCTGGCCACATGCGCGCCGGCCTGCGCCGGCTAGGGCCGGACGCGCGGGCGTGTACGCGGTCACCAGGAGCATTTTGAACGCTCCGCACCGGGGCCGGTCATACCGCGAAGCGACGGGTGGATCGGCCGGGCCCCTGGCGCCTCCCCGCGGCGGGCGTCTCCCCGCGGCGGGCACCTCGGCACTGTCTGGCGCGCGGGGTTCAGGCTCTCGTGTCGGGCACAAATAAATTTTCGAAATATCTTCTTTTACCGGCCCGATGGTCGCCAGTTTTGTCGGTGCCTCTGGCTAGGCTGGTCGCAGGCCAGAACATCGAAGCGCCGCTGGAGACCCGCCGAGGAGGTGAGCCCTCAATGTCAGATCCCTGCCCTGGTTGGCGGTCGGACTTCGGGTGCGCCACCGGCGGGCCGCCACCGGAGCTGGATTACCAGGCGTTGCTGGACGGGCTGGCGTGGGGCGGATACCTGGCCAGACCCGAGGACGCGGACGCGGCGGCGGCCGAGGAGGCGGAGGCTGTCGCGGAGGGCCGGATGAAGTCGGCGGACCCGGCGTGGGTGGCGGCGCTGGCGGTCGAGCACATGGAACCCGGTCCGGCGCTGGCCGGCTGGCTGGAGGTCGCGGCGGGGGCGGGGGGGCAGCTGGATGAGAATACCCTGGCCGCGCTGGCGATCGGGGCGGCGAAGCTGGCGTCGCGGGCGCAGGCGGCCGG
>JASHUI010000395.1:0-3635 GCA_030040095.1 Streptosporangiaceae bacterium
GCGTGGCCATCGACGAGCTGCTGGCCAGGGCCAGTGCGCCGGCCACCGCGGCCAGCACGCCGAGCACGCACCCGGTCAGCGCCCCGCTGGCGAAACCCCAAAGCGGCGCGATCTCCAGGGCAAGCAACGGCGCCGCACGTGTGGTCAGCAGCCCGCCGAAGACTCCGGCCAGGTACGGCACGACCAGCACGGCCGCCGACAGCGCGACCGGAACCGCCGGACGCACCCCCGGCGGCAGCGCCGCGAGCATGGGGAAGGCCGGGAGCGGGCCGAGCACCGAGCCGGTCGGCGCGACGACGGTCCCGGTCCCGAACGCGAACCCGGGACCGAGCATGAAGGAGATCGCCCAGGTGATCGCGTTGGGCACGTAGGCGAGCTGGGCCAGCAGCAGCAGCGCCGCGCCGACCATGCCCGGGGCCAGCGACTGGTCGACCGCGCGGAACTCCCGCAGGTGCATCGCGAGCGAGATCCCGCCGAGAAGGCTTCCGGCCGCGACCAGGACGGCGAGCGCTCCCGCCGTGCCGGCGGTCACCGCGCGCAGCCGGTCGGGAAGCAGGCCGACCAGCCGAGTCCACGGGGCCAGCGCGCGCGCCCCGCCCAGTCCCCCGGCGACCAGCGCGAGCAGGAACGGGCACGCCACCGCCTCCGGCAGTGACGGCGTGGCAAGTCTGGAGCTGCTGGCCAGGGCGAGCGCGGCGGACACCATGGCGTATGGAACGGCCAGGGCGAGAGCGGCATAGCCCACGTGGCGGAGCTTGTCCACGCCTCCGGTCCGCACCACCCAGCGCCCGGCCCGCCAGAGCAGCGCACCGGGCAGCAGGACCAGCCCGAGCGGCAGCATGCCGATCCGGCCCGCCCGGGGCAGGGCGAAACCCACGTGGTGGCCGATCAGCCAGAGCAGGGCGGCCGTGCGCAGCACGCCGGTCAGGCCGAGCCCGGCGTGCGGGGCCGCGATCCAGCCGGCCACCGCGAGCATGGTCAGGACCACGAGCCCGGTCCCGGCGGCGGCGCACGCGGCGATCGCCCCCGTGACGGCCAGCGGGCGGTCGGCGCGGGAAGGAACCGGGCTGCCGTCGCCCGGGCCTGGCCGCTGCCCGGCCGCCAACCGAGTCGTCACAACAGCCAAGCCTCGCAATTGCCGCGCCCCGACAGGTGGAGGCGCGCCGATGCGCCGGCCCGAGCCGATGCCGACCGGGCGTCAGCCGCCCTGCACGAGCTCGCGGACGAGGCGGGCGGTTCCGCTCGGGGTGCGGCCGACCCGGACCCCGACCTTCTCCAGGGCCTCCTTCTTGGCCTGGGCCGTGCCCGCCGATCCGGAGATGATCGCCCCGGCATGCCCCATCGTCCTGCCCTCGGGCGCGGTGAACCCCGCCACGTAGGCGACCACCGGCTTGGTGATGTACCGCTCGATGTAGGCCGCCGCGCGCTCCTCGGCGTCACCGCCGATCTCCCCGATCATGACGATCGCGTCGGTCTCCGGGTCGTCCTGGAACGCCTGCAGGCAGTCGATGTGCGTCGTGCCGATGATCGGGTCGCCCCCGATGCCCACCGCGGTGGAAAAGCCGATGTCGCCCAGCTCGTACATCATCTGGTACGTCAGCGTGCCCGACTTCGACACCAGGCCGATCCGGCCCTCGGAGGTGATGTCCGCCGGGATGATCCCGGCGTTCGACTTGCCGGGAGAGGCGACGCCCGGGCAGTTCGGGCCGACGATGCGCGTCTGGTTCCCGTGCGCGCTCGCGTAGGCCCAGAATTCCGCCGAGTCGTGCACGGGGATTCCCTCGGTGATGACGATGACGAGCGGGATCTTCGCGTCCACCGCCTCGATCACCGCGTGCTTGGTCCCCGTCTCCGGCACGAAGACCACCGAGACGTCGGCGCCGGTGGCCTCCATCGCGTCGGCGACCGTGCCGAACACCGGCAGCGCGATCCCGCCGAGCTCGATGGTCTGGCCGGCCTTGCGGGGGTTGGTCCCGCCGACCACCTTGGTGCCTGCCGCGAGCATCCGGGTTCCGTGCTTGCGGCCCTCGGAGCCGGTGATGCCCTGCACTATGACCCGGCTCTCGCCGGTCAGGAAGATCGCCATCTCATACTCCCGTCGTGGCCGCGGCGGCCAGCTCGGCGGCGCGGCGGGCCGCGTCGTCCATGGTCGCGACCTGCTCGACCACCGCAATCCCGGCCGCGTCCAGTATCCGCCGTCCCTCGGCCGCGTTGTTGCCGTCGAGGCGGACCACGATCGGCAGCCGCACCTCCTCGCCGCGCGTCCCCAGCATCCCGATCGCGGACACGATCCCGTTCGCGACCGAGTCGCACGAAGTGATCCCGCCGAACACGTTGACCAGCACGCTGCGGACGGACGGGTCGGACAGCACGATCTCCAGGCCGTTGGCCATCACCTCGGCCGAGGCGCCGCCCCCGATGTCGAGGAAGTTCGCGGGCCGGATGCCGCCGAACTCCTCGCCCGCGTAGGCGACCACGTCGAGGGTGGACATGACCAGCCCGGCGCCGTTCCCGATGATGCCCACCTGGCCGTCGAGCTTGACGTAATTGAGGTGCTTCTCCTTGGCCCGCGCCTCGATCGGATCGGCCGCCTCGGGGTCGGCGAACGCGGCGAAATCCTGGCGGAAGGCCGCGTTGTCGTCCAGGGTCACCTTGCCGTCGAGCGCCCTGACCTGCCCGCCGGTGGTAAGGATCATGGGGTTGACCTCGACAAGGAGGGCGTCCTTGCCCACGAACACGGCCCAGAGGCGTTCCGCGAGCGCCGCCGCTCCGGCGACGGCCTCGCCGGGCAGGCCGCCCGCGGTCACGATCTCGGTCGCCTTGGCCAAGTCGACCCCGGTCAGCGGGTCGATCGGCACCCGGGCCACGGCCTCCGGGTTGACGTGCGCGACCTCCTCGATCTCCATGCCGCCCTGTACCGAGCAAATGGACAGGAATGTGCGGCCGGAACGGTCGACAAGGAACGACAGGTAATACTCCTGGGCGATGTCGCTGGCCTCCTCGACCAGCACCTTGTGCACGGTGTGGCCCTTGATGTCCATGCCTAGGATCTGGGTCGCGACCGCCTCGGCCTCGTCCGGGCCGTCGGCCAGCTTCACGCCGCCGGCCTTGCCGCGGCCGCCCACCTTCACCTGGGCCTTGACGACGACGCGCGGCTTGCCAGCTGCGGCGAACGCCTCCGCCACCGCTCGGGCTTCGGCCGGGGTGTGGGCGATCCTGCCCTGGGGAACGGGCACCCCGTACTCCGCGAAGATCTCTTTCGCCTGATGCTCAAACAGGTCCACTCGGGTCCGTCCTAGGTGCGCGGCGATGCCGCCGATGTCCGCTGCCTGGGTCACATTCATTCGCTGCGACCGGTTCCAATCAGGCAGCCTAGCGAGGTTCCCGAGCGGGTTCGGCAGCCGGCCGGATGAATGCGAATCTGGGTCACTTCTATGTGCACCGGAGCCACACCCATCACCGCCGGCGCGGGGGGCTGGCGCCGCACGCGGGGAGGGCGGCTGGCCCCGCACCCGCGGGGGCTGGCGCGGCCGGATGAATGCGAATCTGGGTCACTTCTATGTGCACCGGAGCCACACCCATCACCGCCGGCGCGGGGGGCTGGCGCCGCACACGCGGGGGCTGGCGCCGCACAC
>JASHUI010000396.1:0-5174 GCA_030040095.1 Streptosporangiaceae bacterium
CCCGCCCGCGCCCCGCTCGCCGCCGGCGACCCCGTTCCACCCGCCGCCGCCCGCGACAGTGCTCCACCCGCCGCTGGCGACCGCGCTCCACCCGCCGCCCGCCACGCTGATGTAGCTGGTGAGCAGATCGGTCAGCAGCGCGTCGGCGGCTCCCGGAGCGAACATCCGGCCCGCTCGCTCGGCCGGGCCGGTGACCGCCTCGAGCCCGCTCTCGATGCTCAGCAGCGGTACGTCGAAGCGGGCGCCGTTGCCGAGGGCGCGGCAGAACTCGTCCCCGGCGGACGCGCGGATCAGCAGCAATAGGTGCAGCCGGGGTTCGCTCCGCACCGTCTCGGCCAGGTCGTTGAGGAAGCCCCGCCGGTGCGCCGCGCGAAGCCCAGAACCCCCGAGCACGTCTTCGGCCTGGTCGATCGCGGCGAGAATCGGCCCCTCGTGGCGTTCGGCCTGCCGCCGCACGAAATCGCGGACGTTCAGGCCGACCAGCCCGGTCACGGGCTCTCCAGGCGCCCAGGATCTCAGCAGGGAGAGGGTGTACGGGTTGTGCTCAGGCAGCGCGGCGACCGGGTACCCGGATCCGTAGGCGATCCGGCCCGGCGGCAGCACGTCGCCCCGGCCGTACCGGAGCAACGGCAGCACCCCGGCCTGGAGCAGGGACGTCTTTCCGCTGCCGCTGGGGCCAATGGCGAGCGTGAGGCGATTCAGCTGCCACAACCCGGCGAGCTGCTCGGCATCCTCGGAGCGGCCGAAAAAAAGATCGAAATCTGGCTCAGCAAATGGACGGCTACCCGGATATGGTTGGACCACGCTCCTGGTCATCATGCCAGTCCTCGCCACGAACCGTCCCATCCCCCGCCACTATCAGGCCCTTGTTAACGGCTACCGTACATGAAAAATGCACGTAGACGGCACAAGGGCCTTGCCCTATCTGCTTCCCCGTCTCAGATCTTGGACGAGAATCCGTGCAGCCCGGGAGGCTCGCCCGGAGCCAGGACCCGCGTCAAGGCCATGCTCAGGTAGGACCGACCGTCGGCATCGCGCATGTCACGCAGGTCCCGCAGGCTGAACCCGCTGAGGTCGACCACGCCGCCGACCGCAACCCGACCGTTGCCTGTCGCCTCGGTGCCCCCGTCGGCCTGCCCTTCAGGGAGGCGACCACCATAAGTCGTCAAAGCGGTACTCCTAACGTGAGTCTTGGATCGACAGTGACACGGCGACCCGTCTCCTGTCGAGTCGCGAGAGCGTTAGGAGTCAGTCACTCAGTACCGGAGCATGATAAGCCGGTCATTGCCGGACCTATCGCGCCTGAGCGCGGCATCACTTTGATCAAGGAAACGGACACGCTATGCAACGGCGGACAATGTCGCGCTTAAGATGGCCATGTGACGCCACCGAACCCGATACAAACGGTTAGAGTCCCGCAGGTCTGGGGGAACGTCCCACAGCGGATCAAGAACTTCACCGGACGGGATGACGTTCTTGAACGGCTACGCGAGGCGGTATCCAGCGAGGTCACGGTGGTCCTGCCCCATGCCCTGCAGGGCATGGGAGGGGTCGGCAAGACGGCGCTGGCCATCGAATACGCGCACCGCTACGGACCCGAGTATGACCTCGTCTGGTGGATCCCGGCCGACCAGCCGGCCCTGGTCCGGGCGGCGCTGGCGGGTCTGGCCGAAAGACTCGCGTTGTCGACCGCCGTCGGGAAGGGCATCGAGGGCGCCGCGGCGGCGGCGCTGGAGGCGCTGCGGCTGGGCGAGCCCCACGCCAAGTGGTTGCTGATCTTCGACAACGCGGACGAGCCGGACGACCTCAACGACATCATCCCGCGCGGCCCGGGCCACGTCCTGATCACCTCACGTACTCCCCGGTGGGACGTCGTGGCCAGCAAGCTCGAGGTCGACGTGTTCGACAGGAAGGAGAGCGTCGAATTCCTCAAGAAGCGAATACCGGGCAGGATCAGCGATTCTGAAGCCAATGATCTGGCCGAGGAACTCGGCGATCTTCCGCTGGCGCTGGAGCAGGCCGGAGCGCTGCAGGCCGAGACGGGGATGGCGGTCGAGACTTACCTCCGCCTGCTCAAGGACGAGGTAGGAAAGATCCTGGGCGTAGGCAAGCCGCTCGAGTACCCGCGGTCTATGACCGCTGCCTGGAAGGTCTCGGTCGGCGAGATGACCAAGCGCCTGCCGCTCGCGGTCGAGCTCCTGCGCATCTGCGCCTTTTTCGGGCCGGAGCCCATTCCTCTCGAGGTTTTCGAGCACGGCGCGCCCGCCGTCCATACTCAGATCAGCGAGCTGACGGCGGACCCCATCATGCTGGCTCAGGCCATCAGGGAGCTGGCTCGCTTCGCTCTGGTGCGGATCGACCGCCGCGCGATCATCGTTCATCGACTCATTCAGGCCCTGCTGCGCGACGACCTCAACGAAGACCAGCGCGAGCGCTACCGGCACGACGTGCACCTCATCCTGGCCGCCAGCTCACCTAAAGATCCTGACAACAGCATGCTGTGGCCGCGATACGAGGAAATGGTCGCCCACGTTACCTCGGCAACGACCGACCTGCCGTCTTGCACGGCTCCGGAGGTTCGTGCCTTCGCCTTGGAGGTCGTACGGTATCTGTACCGGTCGGGCGACCGCGCCTCTTCGTACTCGCTGGCCGAGCGCCTGATCAGGCAGTGGACAGAGGACTCCGGACCAGAGGCTGACGTGGTGATCGACGCCCAGCGTCACCTCGGCAACGCCCTGCGGGATCTGGGCAGATACCAGGAAGCCTACGAGGCCAACGGCCGGACGCTGGAACTCTGCCGGCGGATTCTTGGCGAGCTCAATCCGCTCACGCTCGCCCTGAGGAATTCGTTTGGCGCGGACCTGCGCGCTCGTGGCGATTTCGCCGGAGCGCGCAAGCTCGATGAAGAATCACTGGGCCTGCACGCCGAGGTATTCGGCGCGACTGACCCGCAGACGCTGCGCGTCATGAACAACCTGGCCCTCGACTACGGGCTCAGCAGCGAGTACGAGAAGGCTCGGGAACAGCATCAGCGCACCTATGTCCTGCACCGAGAGGCGCAGACGAGCCCGACCACAGAGATCCTTAACTCGTGGAGCGGCCTGGCCCGGGCTCTCCGGCTGTGCGGGGAATTCGCCCTCGCCCGGGACGTGGGTGAGGAGGCATTCGATTACGGCCGGGAGGAGCTTAACCCCGATCACTACCTGACCTTGCGTACCGCGACCGACCTGTCGATCGCCCTGAGGCTTCTTGCGTTTTCTTTCGACGACTCCCTGGAGCTGGCGGTGGAGACGTATAGCCGATGCAATGCGCTCTTCGGCCCGGGTAACCCGGACACTCTGGCCGCGGCGATCAGCCTGACCAATATCCAGCGAACGATGGGGCGGATCGACGACGCTCTCGCGCTGGCGGAAAGCACCGTGGCCCGCTACCCGAGCGTTTACGGGCCAGATCATCCCTACAGTCATGGCTGCTCGGGAAACCTGGCCCTGATGCGGCGGGTGGCTGACAACCCGGCCGGCGCCCGCTCGCTCAACGAGGCCGCGCTGGCCGGACTGGAAGCAAGGCTCGGCCGCGACCATCACTACTCCCTGACGGTCGCGATGAACCTGGCCAGCGACCTTTACGAACTCGGCGAAACGGCCAGGTCGCTGGAACTCAGCCGGGACACGCTCACCCGGCTGCGCAAGGTACTCGGCGAGGATCATCCGGTGACCCTCGGCTGCGCGGCGAACATGGTGGTCGATCTCCGCGCGGAGGACCGCGACGAGGAGGCGGACCGCCTGTCACAGCAGACGATGACCAGGTATCTGGCCACGCTGGGAGAAAGGCACCCCGACACCATTGCGGCCGGCGAGGGCCGCCGGCTGGACTTCGACTTCGACCCGCCGCCCATCTAATCAGCGCCTCTGATCTGCGCCTCTGATCAGTGCCGGGTCGTCACGTGGGGATCGGGCCGTTGACCGACTCCCAGCGCCTGCGGTGCTGCTCGGCTTCCTGCCGGGCCAGTGCGCGTGCTTGCTCCGGGATCGGCTCGGTCAGCCACTTCTGCAACGTCCGCGTCATGCCCCGGACGAACTCGGCGCCGTCCGCGGTAAGGCTCCCGCTCGACCTGAGCATGCCAGTGGCCAGCGCAGTCGCGGTTCGCCAGCGCTCGTAGTCCGCGTCGGCCCGGATCCGGGCGGCACCTTGCTCCTGCAGCCGCTGGCGTCGCCAGAACCCGCTCACCCCGAGGTAGGCATAGGCGCCCTGCAGCACGCCGCTGGCCGGCCGGGGATCGTCCCGCCAGGGGGCGTAGAAACGACTGCCGTCGTCGGGCTTGGTCAGTTTCACGACGTCGCCGAGCGCCGACAGCTTGATGTGTTGCGTCTCATGAACCAGCGTCTCGGCCAGAGCGCACGCGCCGGGGGGCGGCGACATCGCGACCGCGCCGAACGTCTCCGGCGAGCTCGAGCTGACCACGCCGCTGCGCGGGACGCGGCGCGGAACGACGACCTTGACCGCCGCGGCGACCTCCGCGGCGATCTCGGGATGGTCCTCGTCCAGCAGCGGCCACCCCTGCCGGAAGGCGGCGGCCCAGGCTCGGCCCTCGGCGGCATCCAGGCGATCAGCGAGGTCGGTCACGGCGGGCATCCGGAACGGATCCAGGTCATCGACGATGACATCGAGCGCCCCGACCTCTAGGCGGCGCAGCCCTTGCCATCGCGGCGCGTCATGATGGGGATCCCGCGGTATCTCGACCCGGCCGGCCGCCGATTCGACCACCGCGCTCTCGGCGGTGATCCGCACCGCGGCGCGATCGCCGCGCGCGACCGCAGCGCCGAGCGACGGCAGCATGACGGCACCGTGGCGAACCCGCACCTCGATCTCGGCCGACAGTCTGGCGCGGATCGCCGCCGCCGCAGCCACCGCGCTCATCACGCCGGGCTCCGCGTCCGGCAACGCCTCGCTGTCGCCGATGAGCACGCGCAACGTGCGCATGGCCCAGGCACCGACCGACGCGTAGCCGATCACCACGTCCGCCGCCGCCGAGTCGTGGTCCTGGGCGTCCGCGAGAAGGTCGTAGCCACGGCTGGCGAAGCACCGCTGATGGGGGCCGGCCGCCTGCGATGCCGCGAGGATCCCGGCGAGGAGGAGCATGTGCTTGCTGTGCTGCGCGGCGGCAAGGGCCGCCA
>JASHUI010000397.1:0-7337 GCA_030040095.1 Streptosporangiaceae bacterium
CGACGCTGGCCGGCAGCGGCCTCGGCGCGGTGGTGGAGACGTGCGCCCAGCCCTGCCGCGTCGCGAGCAGCACCAGACCCGCCCCGGCCGCGCCCAGCGCGATCAGCAACGTGAGCTCTCGCCGCGGCTGGCTGCTCGCCGGCCGCGCGGGGGTACCCGCGGTCATCGGCGGCTCCTCCCGTTGCCTGACACGAACGCCGGCCGGGCCCCGTGGCCCGTCCAGGCCAGCATAGGTGCCGGCCCGCTCGCGACGTTCGCCCGTCGCCTCCCGCGCGCGGCGCCGGCCTTCGCCGCCATTCCCAGCCCCGTGCCGGTGGCTTACCATCGCACGATGAGGTATGCCCGGGATGAGCGCCTTGCCCTATGCGCCCTGCTCGACCAGGTGGGCCCCCGGGAGCCAACCCTGTGCGCGGGATGGGACACCCTCGACCTCGCCGCCCACCTGGTGCTGCGCGAGCATCGGCCCGATGCCGGGCTTGGCCTGCTCGGCGGTCCGCTGGCCGCGCGCACCCGGCGCCTCCAGCAGCGGCTCGCCGACCGGGTCTCGTACCAGAACCTGGTGGAGACGATCAGGACCGGCCCGCCCCGGCTGTCGTTCTTCGGGCTGCCCGGCGCCGACGAGCGGATCAACCTGGTGGAGTACTTCGTGCACCACGAGGACGTGCGCCGGGCCCAGCCGGGCTGGGAGCCGCGCAGGCTCGACCAGGGGCTGGCCGAGGCGCTCTGGCGGCGGCTGGGGATGGCCAAGTTCGTGCTCCGCAAGGCGCCGGTCGGCGTCGAGCTGGCCCGGGACGACCGGCCGGAGCCCGGCGAGCCGGGCACCGCCCCGGGGGCCAGGGTCCGGATCACCGCCAGGGCCCGCACCCCGGTCGTCACCGTGACCGGGAGCCCGGCCGAGCTGACGATGTGGGCGCTCGGCCGGACCTCGGCGGCGCGGGTGCGGCTGGACGGCAGCCCGGCGGCGGTCGCCGCGCTCACCGCGGCCCGCTGGCGCCTGTAGCGCCAGGCGACTGTAGAGCAGCTCAAGGGCGCCGGAGCGGGCGCGGCGCGGCCGGTCCCAGGTTGCCCTGTTCACCGTCGCGCGTCAGGATTTCAGGCAGAACAGGGGAGAACCCGAATGACCTCGAACACGTGACCACCGGGCGCCGCCGGCTGGTTCCCGGCGAGCCGGGCGCCGGCGGGTACCGGCGGCTCGTGCCGGACGACGGTGAGCGGCACGCCGTCCGGGACGAACTGTACGGCGGCTCGCTGCGGGCCGCCTGGCATCGGTCGGCCCGGCCGCTGCTGGTGGTCGCCCAGCTGTCTGACACGCATGTGATGGATCACCAGTCCCCCGGCCGGGCCGAGTTGCTCGACCGCTACAGCGACCCGGACTCGCCGGTGCGCGCCGCCGTCGGCATCATCGGCACCTACCGCGCCCAGGAGCTGTTCACCTACCAGGTGGCCGAGGCCATGGTGCGTGCGGTGCGCCACACCGGGTCGGGGCCCGTGTCCGGGGCACCGATCGACCTCGCGGTGGTCACCGGCGACGCGACCGACAACTGCCAGCGCAACGAGCTGCGCGCCTACATCGACCTGCTCGACGGCCGCCGGGTGCTGCCGGACTCGGGCGACCCGCGGCGGTACGAGGGGGTGGCCGGCCGCGAGGTGGAGGACGAGCGGTACTGGCATCCCGAGGGCGGCGAGCCGGACCTGCCGCGGAGCCGGTACGGGCTGCCCGAGGTGCCCGGGGTGCTGACCGCGGCCCGGCGGCCGTTCCGCGCGACCGGCCTGGGCCTGCCCTGGTACGGCGTGCACGGCAATCACGACAACATGCTGCAGGGCACCGTGCCCGCCGAGGGCTGGCTGGCCGACCTTATGTCGGGCGGGGTGAAGATCGTGACCCCTCCCGACGGCATCGACTCGGGCGATGCACTGCGCCGGTTCGAGATCGCGCAGGCCGAGGCGCTGGTCGAGCTGGCCGAGGGCACCCGGATCGCGGTAACCCCGGACCCGGGCCGCATGCCGGTGACCCGCGCCTGGCACGTGCGCGAGCACTTCGCCTCTACCGGGCGGCCGGCCGGGCACGGCTACACTCGCCGCAACCTCGATGAGGGCACCGCCTACTACGGTTTCGATCACGGCGTGGTGCGGTGCCTGGTGCTGGACACGGTGAACCCGCACGGCGGCTGGCAGGGCTCGGTCGACGCCACGCAGTTCGGCTGGCTGGCCGCCGAGCTCGCCGGGTGCGCCGGCCGGCCCGTGCTGCTGTTCAGCCACCACCCGCTGGAGACGCTGGTCAACGACGCGCGCCCGCCCGGCGCCGACCGCCGGGTGCTCGCGGCCGAGCTGCGCGACCTGCTGCTCGCTCACCCGTGCGTGATCGCCTGGGTGAACGGGCATACCCACGTGCACGCGGTCAGCGCGGTCCGGGAGAAGGGCGCGCCCGGAGGGTTCTGGCAGGTGACCACGGCGTCGCACATCGACTGGCCGCAGCAGGCCCGGATCATCGAGCTGCTCGAGACCGACGGCGGGCTGGTGCTGGCCTGCACCGTGATCGACAGCGCGGCCCCGGCCGCCCACCGCGGCACCGGCAGCCCGGCCGACCTCGCCGCGCTCGCACGCGAGCTCGCGGCGAACGACTGGCAGCTCCGCGAGCTGATCACCGCCGACGGCGGCGCGGGCGCCGGGACCGCGGCCGACCGGAACGTCCTGCTCCCGGTCGACTGGCCGCGGCCCGCCGGGCTCTAGCCGATGCCGAGCAGGGGCGGCAGGTCGGCGATCGTGTCCAGGATCACCGGCGCCTTGGCCCGCTCGAGCTCGTCCCGGCTGGCCGAGCCGGTCAGAACGCCGGCCACCAGCCCGGCTCCGGCCCGCAGCCCGGACTCCACGTCGCTGGGCGTGTCCCCGGCCACGGCCAGCTCGCTGACCGCTCCCCCGCCCAGCCGCAGCAGCGCGGTGAGCGGCAGGTCGGGCCATGGTCGGCCGCGGCCGACGTCGGCGGGCGAGAGCACCAGGTCGACCAGGGCGCGCCACCCCAGCGCGTCGAGCAGGGCGTCCCTGGTGGCCGGGGAGAAGCCGGTGGACAGGCAGACCCTGATCCCGGCCGCCCGCAGCGCCGCGAAGGTCGATTCGGCGCCCGGCAGCGCCTCCACCGCCCCGGCCCGCACCGACGCCGCGTAGTGCTCTTCGAACGCACCGTTGGCCCGCCGCGCGACCTCCTCGGCGCCGAGAATGTGCCGGAACACCTCGATCTTGGACTGGCCCATGGTCCGGTGCACGTAGGCCAGCGCCTGGTCGTAGCCTGGCGTGCCCCGGGGCAGGCCGAACTGCTCGACCGCGGCGCAGAACGCGGCGATCACGCTGCCGTCGTCGGCGACCGTGGTGCCGGCCATGTCCAGGCAGGCCACGGTGATCTGGGGCACGGGGATCGATGTCACGCGAACGTCTCCTCGGCGATGGCGGGGGAACAGGTCATGCCCCGGCCGCCCGGCCCGGTGACCAGGATCACGCCCGGGGCGAGCTCCGACCGGTGGTACAGCTCGGGGCCGGTCGCCTGGCTGTAGACGCCGGCCCAGCGCCGCTCGGCCCGGGGCAGCGGCGTGCCGAGCAGCCGCTCGGCCTGGCCGCGCAGGTGGTCGTAGGCGTCCTCGTGCACGTCGAACCCGAACGGCTCGGCGTACTCGTGCGTGTCGCCGATGGTGAGGCTGCCGTCGAGCCGCTGCACCAGCAGCAGCTGGGCCGCGTTCGCCGCGGCGACCGGCGGCTGCGGGGGCAGCCCGCCGCGGCCCGGCAGGTCGAAAGCCGGGTAGTAGCGCAGCGAGTCACCGTCGGCCAGGGAGGTGGTGAGGCGGCCGGGGAACGGGCCGGTCTGCATCATCTGCAGCCGGACCCGGCGGACCGGCGGCTGGTCATACCCGGCCAGATGAGGGCCGGCCAGGCCGGTGTGCGCGGCGCCGGTGCAGACCACGACGAGATCGCCCCGGTGCCACTCGCCGGTGTGGTCCCGGACCGCGTGCGGCGCGATCTCGATGGCCTCCCGGCCGGGCCGCCAGATGTATCCGGCGCCGGCCAGCAGGTGCTCGCGGAGCGCGGGCAGCACCTGGCGCGGCTCGACCACCGCGTCCCTGCGGCAGCGCAGCGCCCCCGCGAACTCGCCGCGCAGCGCCGGGTTCGCCTCGCGGGCCGTGGCGGCGTCGATGAGCTCGTATCCGCGGACCGCGGCATCGGGCCGGGCGGCGGCCTCCTTGAGCAGCTGCATCTCGGCGGGGCCGGCGGCCAGCGTGAGCGACCCGTTCGGCCGGAAACCGATCCCCGGCACCTCGGCGGCCAGTTCCTCCCAGGCCGCCCTGGCCCGCAGGGCCAGGCTGAGCTCTGGCCCCGAGGCGCGGCCGCTGACCCAGATCAGGCCGAAGTTGCGGACGCTCGCGCCGCGCGCGCCGGGCTCGCGCTCGAGATGTGCCACATCCAGGCCGCGCCGCCGGGCCGCCACCGCGTGCATCGTGCCCAGCACCCCGCCGCCGACCACCACCACACGTTCCACCGCTGCCCCGTCCCCTCCGCCGCGGCTCGCCGGCTCAGTCCATCGCGCCGCGATGACGCGGCGGTGAACGGGCCGCGGCGCCAGACGACGGCATGGAAACCTTTTGCAAAGGTACCTTCGCGTTGTAGCGTGCTGCCATGCCGGGCGCCGGAGGCGGCCGTGCCGCTGCGGCGGTTCCGACGGACCATCACCGGCGCGCGCTGGCCGGGTTTTTCGGCGCGGTCGGCGTCTCCTCCCTCGGCACCCGGATGACGTTCCTGGCCCTGCCCTGGCTCGTGCTGACCACCACCGGCAGCCCGACGCTGACCGGCCTGATCGGGTTCGCGCAGATGGCGCCGTATGTCGGGCTCCAGGCCTTCGGCGGTCCCGCCATCGACCGGCTCGGCGCCTGGCGGGTCAGCATCGGCACCGACGGCCTGGCCGCGCTGTTCACCGGCCTGGTGCCGGTCTTCTCCGCGGAGCACCTGCTCTCGCTGCCGGCGCTCGGCCTGCTGGTCGCCGCGGCGGGCGCCGCGCGGGGCGCCGGCGACTCGGCGCGTGACGTCATGGTGCCCGGCATCCGGGAGATCTCCGGCCTGTCGATCGAGCGGTGCAGCGGCCTGTACGACGGCGTGAGCGGCGGAGCGGGCCTGGCCGGGCTGCCGCTGGCCGGGGCGCTGGTGGCGGTCAGCTCGGCGGTCAGCGTGCTCGCGATCGACGCCGCCACGTTCGCGGCCTCGGCGCTGCTGGTCGCGGCAATGGTGCCGAGGCGGGCTCAGCCGCCCCGCCGCCCCGATACCGGCTCCTATCTGTCGTCACTGGCCGAAGGCGTGCGGTACCTGCGCGGCGATCGCCTGCTGGTCGCGATCGCCGCGATGATCCTCGTCACGAACTTCGTGGACCAGGCGGGCGGCGCCGTGCTCTTTCCGGTGTGGGCGCACGAGGTGGCGCACAGCTCACTCGCGCTCGGCCTGCTCGGCGGGGCTCTCGGGCTCGGGGGGGTGGCGGGCAACGCGCTGGCGACCTGGCTCGGGCCCAGGCTGCCACGCCGGATGACCTACGCCGCCGGGTTCTTCGTCGGGGGCGCGCCCAGGTACCTCGCGCTGGCCCTGATCAGCAGCATCACGCCGGTGCTCGCCGTGGCCTTCGCCGGCGGGATGGGCGGGGCGGCGATCAACCCGGTCGTCGGCGCGGTCGGGTACGAGCGCGTGCCACGCCACCTGCAGGCCCGGGTGCTCGGGGCGCTGAGCGCCTCGGCCTGGGCCGGCATCCCGTTCGGCAGCCTGGCCGGCGGCATCGCGGTGTCCGCGTTAGGGCTGCGCGCGGCCCTGCTGGCCGCCGCCGCGGTGTATGGCGTCACCACGCTGGCGCCGTTCGCGTTCCCGGTCTGGCGGCAGATGGACCGCCGTCCCGATGCCTCCTCGGGCGCGCAGGCACACGCCGGCGTGACGGCCGAGGCTGACCCGCCTACGCTGTCCTCGCGGCCCGCGGGCGGCCCAACCGATTAACGGAGGCGTCATGGTTCACGTGCTGGGCATCGACATCGGCGGCACGGGCATCAAGGGCGCGCCGGTGGACCTGAGCACCGGGACGTTGCTGGCCGAGCGCATCAAGCTGGACACGCCGCGCCCGTCGCAGCCGGACGCGGTCATCGAAGTGGTGCGCCAGCTGGTGTCCGATTTCAGCTGGAACGGCCCGGCCGGCATCACGTTTCCCGGCGTGGTGATCGGCGGGGTGATCAAGACCGCGGCCAACGTCGACAGGTCCTGGATCGAGACCGACGCGCTCACGGAGTTCGGCCGGGCGACCGGCCTGAGCGTGAGCGTGATCAACGATGCCGACGCGGCGGGGCTGGCCGAGATGAAGTTCGGCGCGGGCGCGGGTCAGATGGGGACGGTGCTGATGCTGACGCTGGGCACCGGGATCGGCAGCGCACTGTTCGTCGACGGCCACCTGGTGCCGAACACCGAGTTCGGGCACATCGAGATCCGCGGCAAGGACGCCGAGAAGCGCGCCGCCGAGATCGTCCGCGAGGAGCAGGAGCTGAGCTGGGGCAAGTGGGCCGGGCGGGTCGACGAGTACCTGGAGCACATGGAAAACCTCCTGGCGCCCAGGCTGATCATCATCGGCGGCGGCGTCAGCAGGAAGTCGGACAAGTTCCTGCCGCTGCTGACCGGCCTTCGCGCCACCGTGGTGCCCGCTAAGTTGCTCAACGACGCCGGCATCATCGGCGCCGCCATCATCGGCGCCGCCATGGCCGCTGGCTGACCAGCTCGATCCCGCCCGCCACCAGGCCCGCGGCCAGCGGCCAGAAGACGAGCGGTCCCAGGCCGCCGAGCATCAGCGGGTCGCGCAGCATCATGCCGGCGTGGCCGGCGGCCAGACTCCGGTTGAACGCGGACGCGCCCGACTGCTGGCCGATCCACTTCGCGATCAGCGCCGCGGCCAGCCCGCCGAGCAGGACCGCGGCCATCGCGGGCGGGCCGTTCCTGCGGACGGCCAGGGCATACCCCGCCGCCCCGGACGCCACGCCGCCCGCCACGGTCAGCAGGGTGAACCAGCCGTCCGCCGCGATGAAGGCGTTGGTCTCCGCGTTCACCACGTCGGCCGAGCCGGGCCCGACCACCTCGACCAGCGCGCGCGGGGCGACCGCGGCCCAGACGAACCCGGCGACCAGCCCCAGCAGCGCCGTGCCGGCGATCACCACGGCGACCGTTATCACCGTCGCGGACACGCCCCGGACCGCGCCGGGCTCTTCTCCGGCCGGCCGCTGCCGGGCCGGCCCGGGCGGGAGCGGGATCTGATCGGGTCTGGCCATCTCGGCGACAGGGTACGT
>JASHUI010000398.1:0-2671 GCA_030040095.1 Streptosporangiaceae bacterium
AACGCGCCGTACACCGCGGCGCCGATCAGCAGCGCCGAGTAGACCGCGGACTCCATGCCGGTGGCGACGCCGGACAGGATCACCGTGGCCGCGCCGGTTTCCGAGCTGTCCCCGATCTCGCGGACCGGCCTGCGGTTGGTCTCGGTGAAGTACCCGGTGAGCAGCTGGATCGCGCTGGCCAGCACCAGGCCGATCACGACCGCGCCGATGGCCAGCCAGCGCGGGCTGCCGCCGTGGCTGAGGATGCCGGAGTCGGTGACGCCGGTGAGCTGGCTGAAGTGCGCCGGCAGGACCCAGAACGCGACCCCGATGACGCCGATCAGCGAGACCACCGCCGAGACGAAGAAGCCGCGGTTGATCGCGCTCATGCCGCTGCGGTCGGTCTTGCGCGGCGAGACCGCGAAGATGCCGATGACCGCGGTGATCACGCCTACCGCCGGGATGATCAGCGGGAAGACCAGGCCGAGGTTGCCGAACGCCACCTTGCCCAGGATCAGCGCGGCCACCAGGGTCACCGAGTAGGACTCGAACAGGTCGGCCGCCATGCCGGCGCAGTCGCCGACGTTGTCGCCCACGTTGTCGGCGATCGTGGCCGCGTTCCGCGGGTCGTCCTCGGGGATGCCCTTCTCCACCTTGCCGACCAGGTCCGCCCCGACATCGGCCGCCTTGGTGTAGATGCCGCCGCCGACCCGCATGAACATGGCCAGCAGCGCGGCGCCGAAGCCGAAGCCCTCGAGCACGTTCGGCGCGTTGGCCCGGAAGATGAGCACCACCATCGCCGCGCCGAACAAGCCGAGGCCGACCGTGAACATGCCGGCCACGCCGCCGGTGCGGAACGCGATCCGCATCGCCGAGTGCTCGCCGGAGTCCTTGGCCGCCGCGGCGACGCGCACGTTGCCGCGCACCGTCAGCGACATGCCGGTGAAACCGGTGAGAGCCGAGAACAGCGCGCCCACGAGGAAGAAGATCGACCGGCCGAAGCGGACCCCGTTGCCGTCCGCCGGGAGCAGGAGCAGCACGAAGAAGATGATCACGACGAAGACGCCCAGCGTGCGGAACTGGCGCCGGAGATAGGCCGCCGCGCCCTCCTGGACCGCGAGCGAGATCTCCCGCATCTTCGGCGTACCCTGGCTGGCGGCGAGCACCTCGCGCACCAGCAGGCCGGCCACGCCGAGGGCACACAGGGCGATCACCGCCACGACGATCACCCAGGTCAGGTTGGAGCCGGATACCACCGGCCCGCCCGCCAGGGCGAGGTTGAGCCTAGACATCTGTCCTCCTTGACAGGACACACGAGCTTCGCGCAATGCTGGTGCCCAGTACAGCGTCACGGGCGGTGTCACGGCACTTAGGCGCGGAGTCGAACTTCGTCGAGCAGCGCCTCCACGGCCGTTCCGGGGAGTCTACGCATCTGCGTGGCTGAATAGTAATACGCCCCCGGTTGTATTGCCGCCATCGCCTGTTAACGCCCCGGTACCGGCCGGTCAGCGGGCAAGCCCGACCGACGGCCAGCTCATCCGGATGCTGGTCCCAGCGGATGTCTCCTCGATGTGAACGTCGTCGGCCAGTTCGGCGATGACCGCCAGGCCGAACCCCTGCGGCCGGCCCGTGTCGGTGACCTCCACCTCAAACCGCCCGGCCTGGTCGGTGAGCGCCAGCCGGACCGGTTCCGCGGGGCAGTGCAGCCGGTGGGCCTCGACCGCCCGCGAGCATGCCTCGCCGACGGCCAGCCGCACCTCGTCAAGCAGCGCCTCGTCGACGCCGCTGCGCCGCGCGACCGCCGTGGCGACCAGCCGGGCCGTCCGCACGTGGGCGGGCAACGCCGTGAAGCTGACTTCAACTGTGGGCATCTGCGCGTTAGCCGCTGGCTACTTCTCGGCTTTTCTGGCCGCAATGGCCTCGTCGACCGTGTCGTGGATGCCGAACACCTTGGTCAGGCCCGTGATCCGGAAGATCTTGAGTATCCGCTCCTGCGTGCATACCAGGTCCAGCGAGCCGTCATGGGCCCGGACCCGCTTCAGCCCGCCCACGAGCACCCCAAGCCCGGTGGAGTCGAGGAACTCGACCTTCTCCATATTCACCACAAGCTGATAGAAGCCGGTGTTCACCAGCTCGATCAGAAGCTCACGCAAGCGCGGCGCGGTATAGACATCGATCTCGCCCTCGACTTCGACGATCTCGATCCCATCCTTGGTGTGGTGATCCAACTTCAGATCCACAAAATCCTCCAGCGCCAAGCGGTCAGGGTCTGAGCGTGCAGCCCGCGAGCCGGAACGCGCGCCCCGCGGCGGGTCATGGTACCCGCGCGCATTCAATCACGCTCTGACGTCATGTCTATACCAGATCGGAGTTCGCGGCACTTCCCACAGGTCATGACACACTAAAACCCTATGCCTACGGTGCCAGTGTTCGCCGACGATGAGCTGCCGATCCCCCCAGGCGCCGCCCGGATCCTGGGAGAGGGCGCGCGATCGGGCAAGCTTACCCATCTGCAGCACGTTCCCGCATCTGAAGGCCGGCGCGCCGACTGGCCGGCCTGGGCCGCTCCCGAGGTGGTCAAGGCGTTCGAGGCGGCCGGGGTGCCCGCTCCCTGGGCGCACCAGGCGGCCGCGGCCGACCACGCGGCCGCGGGCCGGAACGTGATCATCGCGACCGGCCCGGCCTCCGGCAA
>JASHUI010000050.1:0-2962 GCA_030040095.1 Streptosporangiaceae bacterium
CCTGGCCTGGATGCGGCAGGTGCACGGGACGACCGTCCGGCGCGCCGCGTCGGGCACCACCACGGCGTCCGGCCAGGCCGCCGACCCGGGGCCGCCCGAGGCTGACGCGATCTTCACCGACGTGGCGGGCCTGGCTCTCGGGGTGCTGACCGCCGACTGCGTCCCGGTCCTGGTGGCCGACCCGCGCGCGAGGATCATCGGCGCCGCGCACGCGGGCCGCGAGGGCATGGCGGCCGGCGTGGTGACCGGGCTGATCGCCGCGATGTACGCGGCGGGTGCGGACCCGGACCGGATGCGCGCGGCGATCGGCCCGCACATCTGCGGCGGCTGCTATGAGGTCCCGGCCCAGATGCGGGACCGGGTCGCGGCCCTGGTTCCCGAGTCCGGCTGCGTGACCAGGGACGGCACCCCCGGCATCGACGTGGCGGCCGGGGTGGACGCGCAGCTGGCCCGGGCCGGGGTGCGAACGGTCACCCGGGACCCGCGCTGCACCGCCGAGACCCCCGGTCTCTATTCCTACCGCCGCGACGGCCGGACCGGCCGGCTCGCGGGCCTGATCTGGCTGGCGCCATGATGGGCCTGTGATCACCTCATTCAGGGCCCCGCCCGCGCCGTGGAGCCGGCGCAGCGGGCGCCGGGCGGCCCGCGACGGAGCCCGGTGAGCGCCGCGGACGACAGTCGCCAGGCCGAGCTGGCCGGGCTCCTGGCAGCGGTGCGGGCCAGGATCGACGCGGCCTGCCGCGCGGCGGGCCGGGCCAGCAGCGAGGTCACGCTGATCGCGGTGACCAAGACCTACCCCGTGGCCGACATCGCGCTGCTCGCCGGGCTGGGCGTTACCGATATCGGGGAGAACCGGGACCAGGAGGCCGCGCCCAAGGCCGCCGCGTGCGCCGCCCTCGGCCTGCCGCTGACCTGGCATTTCGTCGGCCAGCTGCAGACCAACAAGGTGGCCAGCGTGGTCTCCTACGCCAGCGTCGTGCACTCGGTCGACCGGCTGCGGCTGGTCCGGGCGCTCGGCTCGCGGGCCAGGGCAGCCGGGCGCACCGTGACCTGCCTGGTCCAGGTCAGCCTGGACGGCGACGCGAAGCGGGGCGGCGCCCCCGCCCCGGAGGTGGCCGGCATCGCCGACGCGATCGACGCCGAGGGCGGGCTGTTCCTGGGCGGCGTGATGGCCGTGGCGCCGCTCGGTTCGGCGGCTGACGTCGCGTTCAGAAAACTCAGCAAGATCGCCGATGCGGTTCGCTCCTCGCACCCCGGCGCGGTGATGATCTCGGCGGGCATGAGCGACGACCTCGAGCAGGCGATTGAGGCCGGCGCGACACACGTGCGTGTTGGTACGGCGTTGCTCGGCAGCCGGCGCGCGTTCGTCAGGTAATGTCCGACGCGTGGCACGCGCATGAGCGAGCCGAGGGGCGGGCGCCCCCCAGGCGAGCGGAGACACCGCGCGAGCGGGGCCGCACGGGCATGACGGAGGACAGACGATGGCCAGCGCGATGCGCAAGATGGCGGTCTATCTCGGCCTGGTAGAGGACGACAGCCGCTACGACGATCGGTACCAGGACTTCTGCGCCGAGGACGAGTACGAGGAATATGGCGCCGAGTTCATCGACCAGGGTGACGCGCGGGACGTGGTCGGGCAGGTCGATGCGGGCCTGGAGCCGTCCGGCCGGTTCGCCGAGCGTGCGCCCGTCGCCACCGCGCACGCCGATCTGGCCCGGATCACCACATTGCATCCGCGCACATACAATGAGGCTCGTACGATCGGAGAGCACTTCCGCGAGGGCACTCCGGTGATCATCAACCTGACCGAGATGGTCGACAGCGACGCCCGGCGCCTGGTCGACTTCTCGGCTGGCCTCATTTTCGGACTGCGCGGAAGCATAGACCGGGTGACAAACAAGGTGTTCCTCCTCTCTCCGGCCAACATCGAGGTGGCTGCCGAGGACAAGGCCCGCATCGCGGAAAGAGGATTCTTCAATCAGAGTTAGACAGATGCCGACGAAGCACTCGTATCAGTACCGTTACGGGCTATCCCGGCACTGGCATGAGGGCGGGACGGCATAGCAGTGGACATCCTCAGAACCGTGCTCTACTACCTGCTCTGGCTCTACCTGCTCTTGCTCATCGGCAGGCTGATCCTGAGCTGGATCCAGGCGTTCTCGCGGCAGTGGCACCCCACCGGCATCGTGCTGGTGGTGGCCGAGGTGGTGTTCACCGCCACTGATCCTCCACTGAGATTGCTAAGGCGCTACATTCCGTCCCTCAGGCTCGGTACTGTGGCCTTGGACCTCAGCTTCATGGTGCTGTTCCTGGTGATACTCGTCCTGTTGCAGGCCGTGCAGCTGATCTGATCGGGTAGCGTCCACAGGGGACCTAGCTCGACGCGCCAAGGAGACGACGACATGCCACTGACGCCCGCGGATGTGCGGAACAAGCAGTTCAGCACGACGAGGCTCAGGCCCGGCTACGACGAAGAGGAAGTGGATGCCTTCCTCGACGAGGTCGAAGCGGAACTCGACAGGCTGATCCAGGAGAACGAGGAACTCCGGGCCAAGCTCGCCGAGGTGCTGCGCGGGGGCAAGGTGCCCGCCCTCAACGCTCCGCATGCCGAGGCCCCCGCCGACCTGATGGCGGCCGAGCCGCCGCGCCACGAGCCCGAGCCGATCCGGCCGCCCGAGCCCGTCATGATGCCGACCAGGCCCGCCGAGGACAACATGGACACGGCGGCCCGGGTGCTGGCCCTTGCGCAGCAGACCGCCGACCAGGCGATCGCCGACGCGCGCCGCGAGGCCGACGAGACGCTCGGGCGCGCCCGCCGCGAGGCCGACGACATCCTGACCAAGGCCCGGCGTCAGTCCGAGCAGATCACCAGCGACGCCCGCGCCCGCGCGGAGAGCCTGGAGCGCGACGCCCAGGAACGGCACCGCCAGGCGATGGGCTCGCTCGTTCAGTCCCGCGAGGA
>JASHUI010000399.1:0-10629 GCA_030040095.1 Streptosporangiaceae bacterium
CCGACGTCCTGATCGGCCGGAAGGTCGCCGTGGTGTGTGGCTACGGCGGTGTCGGCAAGGGCTGCGCCAGCGCGCTGCGCGGCCAGGGCGAACGGGTGGTGGTGACCGAAGCCGACCCGATCTGACCGCCGCATCATCCGCGCCGGCCACGTGGCGGAGATGAAGCATCAGGCCATCGTGCCCAACATCGGCCACTTCGACAACGAGTACCAGGTCATCGCCCAGTTCGAACTGTTCTCCCGCACGGAGAACTGCCCGATCGGCGTGTACACCCTGCCAAAGCACCTCGACGAGAAGGTGGCTCGCCTGCACTTGGATGCCCTGGGTGTCAAGCTCACCAGGCTGACGAAAGAGCAGGCGGAGGACATCGGCGTCCATGTCGACGGCCCCTACGAGCCCGATCACTACAGGTACTGCGACTCGCAGGCGAAACCTGGACCGTTCCGAGGCGGAGCCGACCGAAGAGCATGCCAGGGCCGATGCCGAGCCAGCCGCCGATGAGCCTGCCATCGCGGACCCGCTCGCGCAGTACAGAAGTCCCTGGAGCGCCGCGACAACGCGGATCACCCCCGATTGCCTTTGGCTGAGGCCTGGCAGCTACCCGGACCGGGCTCTCACCGGCAGGCGACGACGAGCTGACGAACGACGAGATCCACCATGGCAGATACGTCACGGTGTCACCTCCAGTTCTGCTGGGCGCACGAATAATCGGGGCTAAGCGCGATAAACCGAGAGAATTGCGTGCGCGACAAGTCGAGGATCTCAAGCAGGGACGCGTAACCACGACATCAAGAACACCATGAATCACATAACACAAACGCGCCAAGACCATGAGAACCTAGTTGACAGCGCTTGCGCCCTGATGGAAGATTAAGTACATGTGGCTCATATGGCCGTCCAGCGTTGTGACGGCGAGCCTGTGTTTGCGGGTTTCATGGCGCCTTGATGTTATCTCACATCCAGTTACTTCCTTAGCTCAGCACGATAGATGCTGCCAATTGCGACGCGTGTAAGCATGTTTAGGAGTGTCGCTATGAATGATCAGCTGGCTCGTGATGAGCCGCCGGGCGCCCCGGAACTCAATTGGAGAGCCGAACGCCGCGCTCTAAGCAGGGAGATGCACGATGATATCGCCCACTCGATCTTGCTCATGATCGGCAACCTCGAGCGTATTGAACTGCATCAGGACAACTGGGAGCCCGCAGCGCGCAAGCTCTTGTTGGATGTCAGGGAGGTGGCGACCGCCACTTTCGAGAAGGTCCGCGGCCTCGCGTCCCATCTGCGCGACCGCGCGGATTCCCAAGACCCCGCCTTGCCCAGGGGATCGGGTGACTTGTCCACGCAGATGTCTTATGTGCTGCGGGAGGCCATCGTCAACGCGCTTGCCCACGCGGAGGCACGGCAGGTCCAGGTCGATGTCAAGCAGGGCCTGGATGCTATCACCGCAGTGGTGGAGGATGACGGCAACGGATTCGAGCCGGAGCGCCTGGCTCCTCATGAGCAAGTCGGCCTACTGTCGATGCACGAGCGGGTAGCACTCATCGGCGGACGGCTGCACATCGACAGCGCCCGGCAGCGGGGCACCAGAGTGACCATCTACATGCCTTGTCGGAATGCGTCACAAGGTGGCTGCTGACGCGGAAATCCGGGTCCTGGTCGGCGACGACCACACCCTTTTCAGAGAAGGCATCATCGAGATTCTGGCTCGAGAGCCTGACCTCGAGGTAGTCGCCGAGGGCGACTCCGGGTCGGCCGTGGTCGCGGAGGCCCGGCGTACCTCACCCGACGTGGTGGTGCTGGACGTCGAGATGCCGGGCCCGAGCGCCGAGGAGACCGTCACGGCGTTACTCCGCGCCCTGCCCGGCGTCCGGATCGTCGTGCTGACCATGCACGACAACCCGGCCCTGGTCGAACGGCTGATCACCGCCGGCGCGCACGCCTATGTCGTCAAGGGCGTTGGGCGGGCGGAATTGCTCGGGGCCATCCGCGGCGTCACAAAGAGTGACGAACATGTGGTCATATCGGTCTCCAGGGAGAGCATGACCCGGCTGCGCGAAGCCGCGACATCCCCGCTGTCATCGCGTGAGCTCGAAGTGCTGACCGCCGTGTCCGGCGGCCTGAGCAATGCGCAAATCGCCGCGCGGCTTTTCATAACGGAGGGAACGGTCAAGCGGCACCTGACCAACATCTACATGAAGCTCGAGGTGACGACCCGGATGAACGCGACCAACAAAGCCATCGCCATGGGCCTGATCGCGCCCAAGGAGCCGAGGCGCTCGCCATGAGGCCGCAGCGGAAGGAGCCGCTCGTGAACGTTCCCCCGGAAAACTACCAGCTAGTGGACCTGAGCCTGGTCATCGCTGAGGACCTGCCCTGCTACTGGGCCACCCACATGCCGTTCCAGCACAAGACGTACAACTGGTTCGCCAACCGCAAGGACGGATCCGGCTGCGTCATCAACAGGTCCGGCCCATACGCCACTCGCTGGATGGCCATCGACGAGCACACGGGGACGCACATCGACGCGCCCAGCCACTTCATCCCGCCCGAGGGCTCAGGACTTCCGCATGCAGGGACCGCTGGCGCCATTACCATCGATCGCGTACCGCTCGAGCGGCACATCGGACCCGCGGCCGTCATCGACGCGACCGGGTTAACCGGCCATGACTGCCAGCTCGGGGAGAGTCCGGTCATATCCGCCGCGGACGTCGAACGGTGGGAGCGCGAGCACGGGCAACTCCGGCCAGGCGACATCTGCCTGTTCCGCACCGGGTGGGACACCTGGTACCGGCGAGGCGCGGCGGGGACAGGCTACGTCCACGACGTAGTCGTGACCAGGACCGCTCCCGGCTGGCCGGCGCCTGAGGTCGAGACGATCTCGCTGCTGCTTGACCGCGGCCTGCAGTGTGTCGGCACGGACGCACCAAGCATCGGACCCGTGCAAGGTGACCGGGGCCAGGCGGTCCACGTCGCCGGCCTGGGCCGCGGGGCGGTCTACATCGAGTGCCTGACGAACCTGGCACGCCTGCCGGCGCGCGGCGCGTGGTTCTGCTTCCTCCCGATCAACGTCGAAGGCGGCACCGGTGCGCCAGGCCGGGCCGTCGCATGGGTACCTGCGCCCGGGCTTGAAGATTCCGCCCAGCCGTCCGCGGAAAATTGAGGCCGAGCGGCCGAAGACGTCCCGGTCACGCCAGCGCAGCAGGACCCTAGGTGTGCACCGATTGTGTAGGAGCGGTTGCGGATGTTGACCGCCTGCTGTTCCGGGACGTCGGCGCTGTCTCACGGCTGCGGCGGCCCTGCCCTCGTGGGGTCGTATCACCCGGTACAACCACCGATGCAGCCAGTTTCATACGAAATGGCATTGCATCATGCCTATTCGAAAATTAACGTGAACAGTCGGAAGCCTTCCGGGATTGGCCAATAAGAGAGGCCGAATGAATGGCAATGAATGGTAATCGTCCGATCATCGCGTTCATGAGTGACCTGGGCACGACCGACGACTCAGTGGCGCAGTGCAAAGGGCTCATGCTGAGCATTTGCCCTAACGTGACCATCATCGACGTGTGCCACAGCATGACCCCGTGGGACGTTGTGGAGGGCGCGCGCTACATCGTGGACCTGCCAAGGTTTTTCCCCGAAGGAACGGTATTCGCCACCACTACGTATCCGGCGACGGGAACAACCACCCGCTCGGTGGCGCTACGCATCAAGCACGCCGCGAAGGGCGGTGCTCGCGGGCAATGGGCAGGCTCGGGTGCTGGGTTCGACCGGGCCGACGGTTCCTATATCTACATAGCGCCGAACAACGGACTGCTCACCACGGTCATCGAGGAACATGGCTACACGGAGGCGTACGAGGTCTCGTCGACGAAAGTCATCCCTGAGCGCCCCGAGCCGACTTTCTACAGCCGGGAGATGGTCGCTATCCCGTCGGCCCACCTCGCGGCCGGCTTCCCGCTCGAAGAAGTCGGGCGGCGGCTTGATGATCACGAGATCGTCCGGTTCAGCCGGCCGAAGCCGAGCACGGAGGGCAATGCGATCGCTGGTGTCGTCACGGCCATCGACCACCCCTTCGGGAACGTCTGGACCAACATCCACCGCAGGGATCTCGAGCCACTCGGAGTGGGCGTCGGCACCAGGCTGAGCATCACATTGGATGGCGTCCTGCCCTTCCGGATCCCACTGTCCGACACCTTCGCCGACGCCAAGGTCATCGGCGCCCCCGTCGCGTACCTCAACAGCCGCGGGTACCTGTCGATTGCCCGCAACGCGGCCAGTCTCGCCTACCCTTACAACCTCAAGGACGGCATGGACGTCCTGGTGTCGATGGACTGAGCCAAGAAGATCGCCGCAATGGCCGCCTCGGTACCCCGAGGCGGCCATTGCGTCCGGCATGGCTGGATTCGCGCGCCTTCGCCTGGATGGACGGTCCCTGTGGCTTGCCCGGCCCGTCCTTCGGCGCGCAATGTCAGCCCCAACCGCACGGTCAGCGGAGGCTGACCGTGCGTCTCGATGACGAGCTCATCCCCGTACCGCCGCGACCAGGATGTGCCCGACCTCCAAGGTCGAATTGGTCACCGAATCTTCCTTCGCTCGCGCCACTCCCCGGCCACGGGGGGATCACGGCCACTGGGTCAGCCGTCGGAGCGCGGTCGCCCGGTTTCCTTCGACCTGCACGACCACCGCGCCCAGCGTGATGTCGCCATCCACCACTGCTGGCAAGCCGAAGGCGAACGGGTCGCCAACAGCGTGCAAGGCGGCCACGAAAATGTCGAATTCGAAGCCTTGCACCCCGCCGACCGGACCGGTCATCCCGACGTCGGTGACGAACCCGGTGCCGCCGGGCAGCATGTGCATGTGAACGGTGGGCTCGTGGGTGTGCGTGCCAAGCACCGCAGCGGCCTTGCCATCCACCGCGCGGGCGAAGATCTGCTTCCCGATGACGCTGTCGCCGTGGTAGTCCACTATGACCGTCCCGTGCAGCGGGGCGGCCGCCCATGCTGGATAAGGTGGCAGGAACCGGCCGGATATCGCCCGTACCGAGTGCATTGCGGCGTGGTCGGCCAGGTTGAGAACGGTGACTGGTCCGCCGGTCGCCTCCAGCTGTAGGACGCCCTTCCCTGGAACACTGTCTGCCAGATTGTAAGGACGCAGCACGCAAGGATGAGCGAGCGCCTCGATCGAGTCCTGACTATCCCAGGAGTGATTGCCCCCTGTAATGACATCCACGCCCGCGTCAATGAGCGCGTCAGCCTGTTTTACTGTCATGCCGAGCCCGTTGGGAGCGCAGTTCTCTGCGTTGGCGATGACGACGTCTATGTTGTTTACGCGGCGCAGCTCGGGCAGGCTGTCGATGACGAGCCTCGTCGCGGCTTCACCAACAATGTCCCCGAAGAATAGGATGTTCACGAAACGCCACTCCTGTGTCGATGCGCTGTGGTAAATTATTCTATTCGGCAGTGATCAGGAGCAATTGGACCTTGGGTTGGTAGGCGCTACGACCTTAGTGGCAATTGATTTTCCATCTTGTCATGCTGGTGTCGCTGAATTATTCTCCGGATGGCACGTCCGGCCGGTGGTCGCGGGCACCTAATGGGCCTCCACCGCGAGAATTGAGGGATTGCCATGCGCGAGCTCCGAAGCCGCGTCCTTTACGAAGGCCGGGACCGGGCACCCGCCCGGGCGTTCATGCGGGCCATCGGGCACACAGCCGAGGACATGCGCAAACCCGTGGTCGGCGTCGCCCATTCCTGGATCGGGACCATGCCGTGTAACTACACCCACCGCAACCTCGCCGCGCACGTCTGCCGCGGTGTGCGGGAGGCCGGCGGCATACCGATGGAGCTGAACACCATCGCCATCTCTGACGTAGTCACGATGGGCACAGAGGGCATGAAGACGTCGCTGGTGAGCCGCGAGGTGATCGCAGACTCGATCGAGCTCGTCGGGCTCGGCCACATGTTCGACGCCTTGGTCACGATCGTGGGCTGCGACAAGACGATCCCGGCGGCCGCGATGGCGCACGCCCGCCTCGGCATCCCTGGCCTGATCGTCTACTCGGGGCCTACCCTGCCAGGCCGGTTCCGCGGCCAAGAGGTCACGATCGCCACCGTCTTTGAGGCGGTGGGCGCCGCCGCCTCAGGCCGCATGACCGAGGAGGACCTGCTGGACCTCGAGGAACACGCTTGCCCTGGCTCGGGGGCCTGCGGCGGGCAATATACCGCCAATACGATGGCAATGGCCCTGGAGTTTCTCGGCTTGTCGCCGCTCGGCTGGATGGGAGCGCCCGCGGAGGCCCACGAGCGCGCCGACCGGGCGGCGGAGGCGGGCAGGCTGGCGCTGCGGCTGCTCGAGGCGGACCTGACACCGCGGCACGTTCTCACCAGGAGCGCGTTCGAGAACGCCATCGCCGCGTGCGCCGCGACAGGCGGCTCCACGAACCTCGTGCTTCACCTGCTCGCCATCGCCCATGAGGCCGGCGTGCCGCTGGATCTGGAGGCCTTTCACGCGGTGAGCGAACGAACCCCGATCATCGCCGACCTCATGCCGCACGGCCGGTTCACCGCCGTTGATCTGCACCGAGCGGGTGGTACGCAGCTTGTCGCCAAGCGACTAATCGACGCGGGGCTGGTGGACGGCTCGGCGCTCACCGTCACAGGCCGTACGCTCGGCGAAGAGGCCGCGCACGCAGCCGAGCGGGCCGGCCAGCAGGTCCTGTCCGCCGTCGAACGCCCGTTTCACCCGGCCGGAGGACTGGCGATACTGTACGGAAGCCTGGCCCCTGACGGTTGCGTCGTGAAGACCGCTGGCTGTCCGAGGCTGGTCCAGCGCGGCCCGGCGCGCGTGTTCGACCGGGAGGAGGCGGCGATGCGCGCGGTGCAAGAGGGGCGGATCGCCGCTGGCGAGGTTGTTGTCATCAGGTATGAGGGACCGCGTGGCGGGCCTGGCATGCGGGAGATGCTCGGCGTGACCGCCGCCCTGGTTGGCCGCGGCCTGGGTGGCGAGGTCGGCTTGGTCACGGATGGCCGGTTCTCCGGGGCGACGCGCGGGCTGATGGTGGGGCATGTCGCACCCGAGGCCGCGGCCGGCGGCCCGATCGCGCTGGCCGCCGATGGCGACATTGTCACGATCGACATCGCCGCCCGGCGAGTGGATCTCGAGGTGGACCAGGTAATCCGGGACAAGCGCCTGACGACATGGACCGCTCCGCAGTGCTCGTACGCGGGAGGCGTCATGGCGAAGTACCGCAGGCTCGTCGGCTCGGCTGCGGCGGGCGCCATAACCACAGGAACGGCGCACCCATGGGACGACTGAACGGCCTGTCGTGCGTCATAACCGGGGCGGCTAGCGGCATCGGACGTGCCACCGCCGAGTTGTTCGCCCGTGAGGGTGCTCGCTTGGTCCTCACCGACATCGACGCAGCCGGGCTCGCCAGGCTGCGCGCGGAACTCGTCGGCGCGGAGACCGTGACGGGGGACGTTGCGGAACCCGATGACGCCCGCGAGATGATCAATACCGCAGTCGACAGGCACGGGCGGCTCGACGTCCTGGTGGCCAACGCCGGGGTGATCCCGCTGCGGAACATCCTTGAGGCGACCCCGGAGGACTGGGACCTTGTCATGGCAGTGGACGGCCGTGGGATGTTCCTCACCTGCAAGTACGCCATCGAGGCCATGTCTGCCACCGGTGGCGGGTCGATAGTGTGCCTGTCGTCGATCTCCGGCCTGGCGGGCCAGACGGGCCAGGCGACCTACGGGCCCGCCAAGTTTGTCGCGTCCGGCCTTACCAAGCATCTGGCGGTGGAGTGGGCCGCCCGAGGCATCCGGGTGAACGCGGTGGCGCCTGGGACGATCCGCACCGAGCGTGTCAGGCAGCTACCGCAGGAGCCGGGTGGCGCGGAGTATCTGGCGGCCATCGAGAAGATGCACCCCATGGGCCGGATCGGTGAGCCCGCCGAGGTGGCGGCAGCGATCCTTTTCCTGGCCTCCGCGGAGGCCTCCTTCATCACCGGAGCGATCTTACCGGTCGACGGCGGCTACCTCGCGCAATGACCGCCGGGCCGGGCGGCGGGCGCGGGGTCGCTGACTGGACAAGAATCTTCAAGCAGCAACCTTCAGCGGGTCTTGCATACGAACTCTTTCACAGGACGCTCTGGACCGCGGGAGGAATTAGTGGCATCGGCTCTCTACGGCCTAGTTGTCGTCATCCGGGGAGGCACCTGGCTTGCCATTAAATATCAGGTGGAAGGCGGACCGCTCACCGCCTCGATCTGCTGCCGCATGGCCGCTAATAAACGGAGCCAGGCTACAATCGAACTCGAGGCACAAGCTTCGTAGTCTCCAACGAATCCGGGGCGCCTCATTCTGCGGTAGATGGCCCGGCGAAGAATGTGGTCCCTGCCAAGGTGGCAAGCGACTCTGGAAGAGGTGCTCGGCATGTGGGATCAGATGTTAGGGCTGCGGGAGCTCCTGGCGCGGGCCGGTCCGGTCGCGGGGGTCGCTCTGATCGCCTCGGCCCTGCCGGGCACATTGCGGCGCAGCACTAGTGAGTTCCGGCACGAACTGTGCGACGCTCACTCTGCGCTGACGGTTCGCAACCGGCAGATCGACAGCATGGCCGGCCCGCTGTCCGTCTACACCCTGGTGTCGGAGCATCACCGGCAACTTGTGTCGTGGCCGCACGGGGCAGCGTCGGGCGATATCCGCCGTGTGGCCACGCGCACGCTTTCTGAATGCGCCTGCCATGAGTCTGCCCTTGAGGTCGCCAGGGTGGTCGATGCCATCGGATATGGCCGGGTGCACCCCCTGGTGCGGTTATGGCTGGCAATCACCCGCGCCTACGTCCATGCCAGCCTTGAGCAGGTGGCAGACTGCCGCCGTTACCTGGACGCGGCGGTGCGTTACCTGGACGCGGCCGAACGGGCTGGCGATCCCAAACCAGGCTCTATCGCGTTCTATGAGCGCGGGCATCTGAGCAAATGGTCTGACCATTGCATGCTTGCTCTCGCCGTCAGCGATCCCGGGCTGGCCGCCGGGGCGAACGGTGCCCTGGAGCAGGCGTACGCCGTTGCAGGCGATACTGGTCCTCCCCGGAATCTTCGCAAGGTGAGCGATCTCCGCGTCCAACTCCGCCCCTTCCGCAACACCCGTGCCGTCCGAGAACTGGACGAGCAAATCCTGACCGGGAGCTGAGAGGATGCGGCGAGTTGATACCGCGCTGCTCTTGATCCTGGCCGCGACGTGGGGCGCTGTGTACCCGCTGACCACGGTTGTACTGCGGGATATTTCCCCGCAGGCCGCCGTGTTCTGGCGGGCCGCCACGGCGGCATGTCTTCTGGTGCCCATTGCGCTCCGCGCCCAGGGACTTCGCGTTCTGCGGAGACGCTGGCGGGCTGTGCTCGTCGCTGCAGTGGTACAGGTCACTGTGCCACTCTTGCTCCTCACGGCCGGGCAGGAGCACGTCTCCGCGTCCGTGGCAGGCATCATCTCCGGTGCTCAGCCGATCATCGTCGCGATGTTCGCGGCCGTTGTTCGTAGCGCGCGCCGCCCCGGTGTCAGGGATCTAGCGGGAATCGCGATTGGGGTCTCTGGTGTGATCCTGTTGTTCGCCGGTGGCCTCGGGACGGGGCATACGGAGTTGCTGGGCGGGCTAGAGGTGCTGGGGTCGGCCTTGTTCTTTGCCCTCGGCGCTGTCTGGATCGACGCGCGCCTGGCCGGAGTTCAGCCGCTGGTGATCGTAGCCAGCGCGATGTGCGTCAGTGCGATCGTGCTGCTTCCCTTCGCTGTTGCCAGCAGCAACTCCTACCGGTCGGCGTCAGTTGACGTCGCGCTGGCAGCGTTGGGGACTGTGGGCACGGGGGCCGCGCTTGTGCTGTTCTATTCGCTGATCCAGCGGGTCGGCGCGACGCTCGCCGGGCTGGGATTCCTGCTAGCCCCGGCGTTCGCGGTCACTTACGGAGCGACGATGCTGGGCAATAAGCTCAGTCCAGGCGTGCTCGTGGGCCTAGGCCTGATCACGGCCGGATCCCTGTTTGCCCTTAGCTCAGGAGAGCGCCAGCGTGAACGGGTGACTCCTCCTGGTCATCGTGACCCGGCTAGCGACAGCAGTGAGGGCCCCTCGGAGGAAACATGCGGCTAGTAGTACTTTGTTAGTTCTGCAGAGGGCTGCGGTGAGCCGGTCCAGGGTTAACGGCTGGCAGCACATGGGGCACGCTCCGAGGATGAGGGCCGTTCGTTCAAAAGACCCCTCTGACAGACCACTAGCCGATGCAGTCGGAGATGTCGCCCTCGACGAACCAGTGCGTTCCCTTCCATGTCTGCACCACCTCGCTCAGGGCGGTATGGCGGCCACGACCAGGACGGAAACCATGGGAACGGCCGGAGAACTTGTCCTCGTAATCGATTGTGAGGTTCCAGCTCACGGATTCCATGTCAAAAGCATAGATGGACTGCCTATTCGCGCTCCTGGATACTCATGGCTATGGTCGCTCAACGCCAGGTGTTCTCCTCGGGATCGCCATTCGATGCCGCGGTCGGTCCGCTGCTCGCGTGCGGTGCGCGTCGGCGCGTTCGTCTATGTATCCGGGACTACGGCCTCCGGCCCGCATGGCCCAGTGGGCGGCAACGATCC
>JASHUI010000400.1:0-5360 GCA_030040095.1 Streptosporangiaceae bacterium
GCGTGCTGGCCGGCGGGAACAGCCCGTGCGCGTCCTCGGCGGCCAGCACCTGCCCCGTCTTCGCGTCCGCGATGACATAGGCCGAGGCGGGGACCTGCGGCAGCGGCACCGCGCCGGTCGCCGGGTAATGGACGACGATGCCCGGGCTGGCCAGCTCGGGTCCGCCCACGTCCTGCTTGACCAGCGGCGCCGATACCCCGGCCGAGTGCCCGGCCGCGGCGGCCGGAGGCATGGCGGCCAGGCTGAACGACACGGCTAGCCCGGCCAGCGCGGCCGCGGGTCCGCGAGCACGGCAGTTCATCGCTGACAGGCCCCCGTTCCCGTCATTCCGGGCAGCACTGGTTGTGCCCGCATCCCCCTGACCGGCCCGGTCTGAGACTCAGAGTGGCTCTTTTCCGCAGCCGCGTTACTGGGTGTGACTTTCCCCGCTTGGGTCGCCGTCTACACGCGGCACAAATCTCCGGTTACGCCCGCATACCGGATAACCTGAGCGAGCCTTTGCCAAATCATGGATCTAACGCCCCAACGGCGGCCAATCGCTGGCAACGCGCTCGCATCCGGATCATGGGCACCGGTCGGGAATCCTTCGAGCGGCGCCCGGACGGCTGGCCCGGACCTGGCCGGGCGGGGCGCGCGTAATCTTGGGCTTTGACATCCTCCCGCCGGGAATGGCGGGGATTCCAGCCTCTACGCGCGCGAAGGGGCAGAGGTTGAGGTTCGTGGTTCGTCCGCGCTGGCACAAGCCGGTATCCGGGCGTGAGCCGAATACAGTAGCGGCAACTGACGCTCGTGAGGGGGTGAAGCGGCGGTTCCTCTCGTCCCAGGGCGGGGCCACGCCGCGAATCCGATGACGCGCATGTCGGAGTCAGGGGTGCCCATCCAGCCCGTGTACGGGCCCGACTCGCTGTGCGGCTTTGATCCGGCCGCGGAACTGGCCGAGCCGGGCGAATACCCGTTCACCCGCGGGGTCTATCCGGGCATGTACACCAAGCGGCCGTGGACGATGCGGCAGTACGCCGGCTTCTCGACCGCCGCCGACTCCAACCGCCGGTACCACCAGCTGATCGAGGCGGGCACCACCGGCCTGTCGGTCGCGTTCGACCTTCCCACCCAGATGGGGTACGACTCGGACGCCCCGCAGGCGCGGGGGGAGGTCGGCAAGGTCGGCGTGGCGATCGACTCGATCGAGGATATGCGGCTGCTGCTGCGGGGCATCCCGCTGGACTCGGTCTCCACGTCGATGACGATCAATGCCCCGGCCGCCGTGCTGCTGCTGCTGTACCAGCTGGTGGCCGAGGAGCAGGGGACGGGCGCGGACCGGCTGACCGGCACGATTCAGAACGACATCCTGAAGGAGTACATCGCCCGCGGCACCTATATTTATCCGCCGCAGCCGTCGCTGCGGCTGGTCGCGGACACGTTCGCGTACTGCCGCAAGGAGATACCGCGCTGGAATACGATCTCGATCTCCGGATACCACATGGCCGAGGCGGGCGCGACGCCCGTGCAGGAGATCGCGTTCACCCTGGCCAATGCCAAGGAATACGTGCGGGCCGCGATCGCGTCCGGCCTCGAAGTTGATGAGTTCGCGCCGCGCCTGTCCTTCTTCTTCGTCGCCCGCACCACGCTGCTGGAGGAGGTGGCCAAGTTCCGCGCGGGGCGCCGGCTGTGGGCCCGCATCATGCGCGAGGAGTTCCGTGCCGCGGACCCGCGGTCGCAGATGCTCCGCTTCCATACCCAGACGGCCGGCGTGCAGCTCACCGCACAGCAGCCCGAGGTGAACATGGCCCGGGTGACCGTGCAGGCGCTCGCCGCGGTGCTCGGCGGCACGCAGTCGCTGCACACGAATTCCTACGACGAGGCGATCGCCCTGCCCACGGAGAAGGCCGCGCGGCTGGCGCTGCGGACCCAGCAGGTCCTGGCCTATGAGACCGATCTGACCGCCACCGCCGACCCGCTGGCCGGGTCCTACGTCATCGAGTCGATGACCGGCGACATCGAGCGGGAGGCGGAGCATCTGATGGCGAAGATCGAAGAGCTCGGCGGTGCCGTGGCCGCGATCGAACAGGGCTTCCAGAAGAAGGAGATCGAGTGGTCGGCCTATCAGATCGCCCGGCAGATCGACGCGAAGGAACGGGTGGTCGTCGGGGTCAACCGGTTCACCGTCGCCGAGGAGGAGCCCTATCAGCCGCTCCGCGTTGACCCGGCGATCGAACGGGACCAGGCGGAACGGCTGGCCGCCCTGCGCGCAAGCCGGGACCAGGCGGAGTTCACCCGGCGGATCATCGCGCTGAGGCGGGCCGCCGATGGTCCGGACAACCTGCTGTACCCGCTGCGCGAGGCACTCCGGGCCCGGGCCACGGTGGGCGAGGTTTGTGATGCCCTTCGTGATGTCTGGGGTGTTTATAAACCGGCCGACGTCTACTGAGTGCTTTGCGGGCCATGTCGACGCTCCGTCCGCATGCGTAGGGATTGCCCCGGCATGGGCCGGGAATAATGCCCACGCGGAGCGGGACGGCTCGACCATGAGCGCGGACAGGGCACAACGCGGCGTGCCCGATCCTGGCTAGACCGTCACCGGGCGGCGTGCACGCCGGCCGCCGGGGGCGCGAGTGGCTGGCTCCCTGTGCGCCGTGGGCGCACCCCATCCGACACGCTTGCGGCAACGACGCCCGAGCGGCGGGATCCGGCCCGCTTCGTTTCCCCGGCAAGGTAGTTCGCCGCGCGCTGGCCGCGCGCGGGAAAGACAGCCCCTGGAGGCTCACGGTGGCCATCAAGTGGAACCCATCTCGCGGCGCCACGCTCGGAATCGAGTGGGAACTGCAGCTGATCGACGGCAGCAGCAAGATGTTGCGCCAGGACGCCAGGGAGGTGCTGGCCGCGTTGCCGGCCCTCAGCGAGGCGCGCGAGAACCCGAAGATACGCTACGAGCTCATGCAGTCCACCGTTGAGGTGGTCACCGGCATCTGCTCCACTGTGTCGGAGGCAAAGGACGATCTCGCTGCAACAATCGGGCAACTCGAGCAAATCACCGGCAGTCGCGGTACAATGCTGGCCTGTGCCGGAACGCATCCCGTCAGTGATTGGCGAGATGCCAAGATGGCTCCCATTCAGCGCTATGCCGAACTCGTCGAACAGTTGCAGTGGCTTGCCCGTAGGATCCAGACATTCGGTGTCCACGTCCACGTGGGCATTCGCGACGAGAGCAAGGCGATCCCCGTCGTCAACGCGCTCGCTGCATACCTGCCGCATTTCCTGGCGCTGACCGCGTCGAGCCCGTTCTGGAGCGGGCACGACACGGGACTCGCCTCGAGCAGGGCCGTCATCTTCGGGGGCCTGCCGACATCGGGGCCGCCGCAGCCGCTCGCGGACTGGAGTGAGTTCGAGGAGTACATGGACACGCTGCTTCGTGCCGGAACCATCCGGAGCATCAAGGAGGTCTGGTGGGACATCCGGCCGCACGCCGATTTCGGCACGGTCGAGATCAGGATGTTCGACGGGGTTCCGACCCTGCGCGAGGTCGGCATGGTCGCCGCCCTTTCACAATGCCTGGTCCAGCAGTTCGACACCCAGCTGGACCGCGGATACCGGCTGCCCACTCCGGCGGCGTGGGTGGTCCGCGACAACAAGTGGCGCGCCACCCGCTATGGTCTGGATGCGGTGGTGATCACCGACGACTCGGGGTCCACGGCCCCGCTCAGGGACGAGTTGTTCGAACTCGCTCGCGAGCTCGCGCCGGTGGCGAGCCGGCTGGGCTGCATCCAAGAGCTTGACGTCATTTCCGAAGTGCTCGACCACGGAGCCTCCTACGAGCGCCAGCGGGCCCTGGTGGCCGACGGCGGCGAGCTGGAGGACGTCGTAGATGCCCTGGTCACCGAGTTCGCGGAGGATCGATTCGTCTCGCCGGGGGAGGCAGCGCATGGCCGAACATGACCTGGAGGGCGAGCTCGGCGCTTTTCTCGCCGGGCACCAGGCCGAGCTGATCGATTTCCGGCGCGACCTGCACGCCCACCCAGAAATCGGCTACCACGAGCACCGGACCACCCGCCGGATCAAGCTCCGCCTGGAGGCGGCGGGACTGCGCCCGACGGTCCTGCCCAAGGGAACCGGCCTGCTCGTGGACATCGGCTCGGGCGCCGAGCCGGTGATCGGGCTCCGGGCCGACCTTGACGCGCTGCCGATCAGCGACGAGAAGAACGTCCCCTACCGGTCGACGGTGGCCAACGTGTGCCATGCCTGCGGGCACGACGTGCACACCGCGGTCCTGCTCGGCACCGGCCTGTTCCTGGCGCGCACGGCGGCGGCCGGCGCGCTGCCCGGGCGGGTCCGGCTGATCTTCCAGCCCGCCGAGGAGGTGCCGTGCGGGGCGCTCGACGTGCTGGCCGCCGGCGGCATAGCCTCGGTGGACCGGGTCTTCGCCCTGCACTGCGACCCGCGCCTGGACGTGGGCAAGGTCGGCACGCGGGTGGGCGCGATCACGGCCGCCTGCGACAAGATCTCGGTTAGGGTCACCGGGCCCGGGGGGCACACCGCCCGGCCGCACCTGACCGCCGACCTGGTCTACGCGCTCGGCAAGATCATTACTGAGCTACCGGCGGCGCTGTCCCGCCGGGTCGACCCGCGCTCCAGCCTGAGCCTGGTCTGGGGCCGGGTCAACGCGGGCACCGCGTCCAACGCCATCCCGGACGACGGCATCGTCGAGGGCACGGTGCGCTGTCTGGACGACGAGGCCTGGCACCAGGCACCGGACCTGCTCAAGGCCCTGGTCGACTCCGTCGCGGCCGCCTACGGCGTGGTGGCCGAGCTCGGTTACGTACGGAACGTGCCGCCCACGGTCAACGAGGCGATCTCGACCGCCATGGTGGAGGCGGCCGCCGACCGGGTTCTGGGCGCCGAGTGCGTCGTCTCGTCCCCGCAGAGCCTCGGCGGCGAGGACTTCGCCTGGTACCTGGAGTCGATCCCGGGCGCGCTGGCCCGGCTGGGCACCCGCAGGCCCGGCTCCGACGACGACTTCGACATCCACCAGCCGACGTTCGACGTGGACGAGCGCGCGATCGGGGTGGGCGTCCGGCTCATGGTGGCCACGGCGCTCACCGCCATGGGCGGGGGCGGCTCGCCCGCGCCGCAGCCACTGCCGGGGGCCGCGCACGCCTGACCCGGCCCACCCGCTCCAGGGCCAAGGGCGTCTTCGGGCCGGACCATGAGCGAAGCGCTGCACCTACAGTAGAGCGGAGGCACCGAGCGCCACCGTGGTGCTCGCCGGTCGTCTTTGGGAGTGCATCCGAATGCAGGGTCAGGGTCCGCAGCTGCCAGGCGCCGAGGCCGGGCAGCAGGCCGGCCAGGCCGCGCCGCCGCAGGCC
>JASHUI010000401.1:0-3474 GCA_030040095.1 Streptosporangiaceae bacterium
GGAAACGCCGGGGCCTGGGACGATCTCGTCGCCCGGTCCTGCAACGGCACGTTCCTGCACACGCGCCGTTTCCTGTCCTACCACGGCGATCGTTTCTGTGACCGGTCCGTGCTGGTGGAAGATCGCCGGGGGCGGGTGACCGGCGTGCTCCCGGCGGCGGAGAACCCGTCGCGCCCCGAGGTGATCGTCAGCCATCCCGGACTGACCTACGGCGGGCTAATCCACGACGGCTCGGTCCGCGGCGCGTCGATGATCTCGGCCCTGCACGGCATCGCCGATCACTACCGGCGGCTCGGCTACCGCCGCCTGCGCTACAAGGCGGTGCCGGCGCTGTACCACACCGAGCCGGCGGAGGACGACCTTTACGCGCTGTTCCGGCTCGAGGCGCGGCGCTACCGCAGCGACCTGTCCGCCGCGATCTACCTGGGCCGCCGGGGCCGGGTCACCCAGCGGCGGCTCCGCTCGCGCCGGAGCGCCGAGGCGGCCGGCGTCTCCACCCGGGACAGCTGGAGCGACGTCGTCGGCTTCTGGCAGATCCTCGACGCCAACCTCGCCCGGCGGCATGACACCTCGCCGGTGCACTCGCTCGCGGAGATCCGGCTGCTGCATGACCTGTTTCCCGAGGACATCATCCTGATCACCGGCTGGGCGGGCGGGGCACTCGCCGGCGGCGCCGTGCTGTTCGCCGCGGGCCCGGCGATGCACATGCAGTACACGGCCACCACCGAGCAGGGCCGGGTCGCCTGCGTCACCGACCTGGTCATGGAGCACGCCATCGACCTGGCCCGCCGTCGCGGGCACCGGTTCTTCGACTTCGGGGTCTCCACCCCGCACGAGGGCTGGCACCTGAACGAGGGCCTGTACGACTTCAAGGTGTCTTTCGGGGCCGGCGGCGTGGTGCACGACCACTACGAGATCGATCTTCAGTAACCGGCCGCCGCGACCCGTGCCTGCCTGCGCACGCTGCGCAGGTAGGCCACCGGCCCGAGCAGCATCGACCGGCGATGCTGCCGTTTGAGCTCGTCGAGCAGATCCAGCGGAGCCGTGGTGGCCGGGAAGCTCGCCGCCCGCAGGTAACGCAACCCGGTGGGCGCCAGCCTGATCAGCTCGGGCAGCACGCCCGGCCGGTGCCGCAGGAGGGCGGCGTAGTAGGCGGTGAGGCCGACGCCGTACCCCTGCATCTGGACGCGCAGGCCGTCCAGATCCCGGCGGTGCTCGTGGCGCATCAATGCCGCGGGCTCGTAGGCGAGGCGGTACCCGGCGAGCAGCACCATCGTCATCGCGAGCAGGTCTTCCGCGGCGCGGGCGGGCGTTCCCGGCCCCAGCGCGACGTCGAAGCCGCCGATGCGCTCGAGCGCGTCCTTGCGGTAAGCGACGCACGCGCCGGTTCCGAACGGGGGAACCGGGTATAGCGGGCTCTGCGGCCCGTGGCGGGAAAAGATGGCCGGCGAGAACCCGCGGCTCTTGCGAAACCCGCCGAACTGCTCGTACAGCTCCTGGGCCGCGGTGTCCAGCCGGGCCGGAAGCACCATGCCGGTGACGCAGCCGACGTCATCGCCCCGGGCGAACCCGCAGGCCAGCCCGGCCAGCCAGTGAGGGTCTGGCTCACCGTCGTCGGCGCAGAACGTGATGATCTCGCCCGCCGAGGCCGCTACCCCGGCGTTGGCCGCCCAGCACGTACCGCCGCGCGGCTCCCGGACGTAGCGCAGCGACAGGCCGCCTCCCTTCACCCCCTGTGCGGCCTCGACGCCGGCCCGGACGTCGTCGGTGGTCGGAGCGTTGTCCACCACCACGACCTCGAAGCGCGGGTACTCCTGCCGCCGCAGGCACGCCAGCCAGTCGTCGACCCGCTCCGGCCGGCCCCGGGTCGGGACGATGACGCTGATGAACGGCGGGTCGGCCAGCGCCGCCTGACGGCGCCTCAGGAACGGCCACGTCGCGGGGTCGGCCTCCAGGCCCGCTGCCGTGAGCGGCCGGGGCGAGGCGAGCCCGGCCTCGGCGAAGCGCTCGGTGACCGGCTCGCGGACCTCGTCCCAGAGCAGCGCGGCCAGCTGGCCGGAGGTCAGCCCCTGCGGACCGGGCCGCACGACGCACACGCCGACCGGCTCGGTGTGCAGCCGTCCCAGCACCCACGCCTTACCGCGCTGCCCGTCACCGGGAACGGCCGGCAGCGGCCGCGTCAGCTCCACGTCCATCATCCGGACCGGGGAGAACCATTGGCTTTCCATTGTCTCACTTTCCATTGTCCCAATGGTGCAGCCGGGCGCCGGCGCCTGGTATCCCCGTCTGACGTAGCCATGCTCGCACGTATGAGGGTTCCGGTCATCGCCGCCCTGACCGATTGTTCACGTATGAAAGACCACCAGACGCCCGTATCGGGCCGCGGACCAGAGCGGATCCTGCCGTCGGCCTGGCCTTCGCAATCACTCCTGGCACACCGCGCAAAGCAGCTCTTGCTCCGGACACCGGCCCGGGATTTGTTCACGTACAGGTACAGGTACATGTTCTCCCCGTCGCAACTCGGGTTTCTGTGCGAGCAGGTCACGAAAACATCGGAAGTCCCGGGGTCGATCCTCGAGGTTGGCTGCGCTTATGGTGCGACGAGCGTCTTTCTTAATCGTCATATCGATACCCTTGGCATCAATGTCGACTACTATGCGATCGACACATTCGCCGGTTTCACCGCGGACGACATCTCATGCGAGCACGCGCTCGGCCGCCGCTACCGGTATGACAAAGACTTCCGCGGGAACAGCAAGCAGTGGTTCGACCGGACAATGCGCCGCAACGGCGTGAGCCGCGTGAGATCCTTCCGCGCTGACGCCACGACCTTCGACTACCTGAGCATCGCGCCGTTTCGGTTCGCGCTCGTCGACGTCGACCTGTACCGGCCCGTCCTCGCGGTGCTGGAGGCCGTTTACAAGCTGCTGTCCCCTGGCGGGGTCATCGTGACCGACGACTGTCACGACCAGGGGCGGTGGGCCGGAGCGTACGCGGCGTATGTGGAGTTCACCCGGTCGAAGGGCCTCGACGCCGTCATCACCGACGACCAGCTGGGGCTGATCACCAAGCCCGCCCCGCGGTAGTAAGGCCCCGGTCGTTCGTCGCGAGCGACTCAGGCCCGCTGCGCCGCAGGCGGCGGCGCCTGCCCACGTTGCCGAGCACCCACCCGGCCAGCTTGCCCCGCGTGTGCTCGGCCTCGTGCATGGCCAGCCGCACGTGCTTGCGGGCAGATCTGCGCGCGTCGGCCACGATGAGGATCACGTCCGCCAGGTCCGCGAGCGGCTGGGCGTCCGGGCTGGCCAGCAGCGGAGGGGCCTCGATCACGACGACGTCCGCCCGCCCGCGGATCTCGCCGAGCGTCGCGGGCAAGGCGGGACGCTGCAGCAGCGCGGCCGGATCGGCGGGGACCGCGCCGGGCCGGAGCAGCCGCAGCCCGGGGACCTCGGTCGCCTGGAGGGCCTCGGCCACGCC
>JASHUI010000402.1:0-4014 GCA_030040095.1 Streptosporangiaceae bacterium
GAGTCTCGACGAGCTCGGCCGGTCGCTAACCGCGGCCGAGTACCGGGCCGCCCGGGCCCGGATCGCGAACGCCCAGTTGCGCGATCGGATCCAGGATCCGGACGCGGCCTGAGCACAATGGGGCTAGGCCGGGCGGCCGCGCGGCCCACTGGCCGCGCTGTGCCGGCCGGTCGCCCCGCCAACCCCAGGAGCCCGACGGTAGGGCAGCCGCCTCTAAAGCGGAGTGCAGCGGGTTCGACTCCCGCCTGGGGTACGCGTTCTGCTTGATCATCCTGCGGCCGGGGCGCTCAGGGCTGGGGGCGGGCGATCGGCGCGACGGTGGCGTTCGCCGCCCGGACCAGGTCGCCCGGGGCCAGCTCGATCTCCAGCCCGCGCCGCCCGCCGCTGCAGTAGACGGTGGGGAACTCCAGCGCGGTCGCGTCGATGACCACGGGCAGCCTTCGGCGCTGGCCGACCGGCGAGATCCCGCCCGCCACGTAGCCGGTCGCCCGTTCTGCCGCGGCCACGTCGGCCATGGCGCCCTTCTTGCCGCCGACCGCGGCGGCCAGCGCCTTCAGGTCAAGCTGGGCGGACACCGGCACCACGCCCACGGCCAGCGCTCCGTCCACGTCGGCGACCAGGGTCTTGAACACCCGGCCGGACGGCACTCCCAGTGCCTCGGCGGCTTCCGTCCCATAGGAGCCGTGCCGGGGGTCATGCTCATAGGTGTGCACCGTGTGCGGGATGCCCAGCCTGGTCAGCAGCGCCGTCGCCGCGGTGCCTTGTCCGGCCACGGGAGGTCAGCGTAGCCCAGGACCGCCCGCCCCCGGGCGGCTCCCCGGACGGCTTCGCGCGCGGCTACCTGGGCGGGTCCCCGCGCGGCTCACCGCCACCGTCGGCGCGCCAGCGCCGGTACAGCGCGATGAACTCGTCCTGCACCGGCTCCGGGAGGTCATCGGCGGTGATCGACCCGGTGAGCTCGATCGTCGCGCGCATCTGGGCCAGGTACTCGGTGCAGTGCGGGCAGCCGGCCAGGTGCGCCTCGAACCGGCGCCGGCCAGAACGCGACAGTGAGCCCTCGAGGTAGTCGGTGACCAGCTCGACGGCCTGCTGGCAGACCAGGTCGCGGCGGGAAAGCCGCAGCTTGGACAGCATGGTCAGGCCCTCCCGAACTCGGTCTCAAGAACCTGGCGCAGCCGGCTGCGGCCGCGGTGCAGCAGCACCCTCTGGTTGCCTTCGCTGATCTCCAGCACGCTGCACACCTCGTCGCTGGTGAGGCCCTCGATGTCACGCAGCACGACGACCTCCCGCTGGCGGTCGGGCAGGTCATCAATGGCCGACCTGAGCCGGTCCGCCATTTTCGCGGCGTCGACCCGGCCCTCGGCCTCCTCGATCCAGCGCTCCGGCGGGTCGGCCCAGTGGCCTGTGCCGTCGAACCGGGACCCGTCGACGGCCGGCTCCAGGTCGCCGACGGCCACGCTGCGCCGTTCCCGGGTCCCGGCGGTCCGGGCCCGGTTCACCAGGATCCGCAGCAGCCAGGTCCGGACCGACGACCGTCCCTCGAACCCGCCGATGCCGCGCAGCACGCCGAGCCAGGTGTCCTGCACCACTTCCTCGGCCACGGCCATGCTCGGGACATACCCCCGGGCGAGCCGGAGCATGGCGGCGTGGTGGCGGCGGACCAGGATGACGAAGGCCTGCTCGTCGCCCGCGCGCAGCCGGGCGAGCAGTACCGCGTCCGCGTCCTGATCCACCGCCGCCAGCCTAACGGGCCTCCTTTCGGGCTCGCAGCCGCTCGATCAGGCCGCCACGATGCCCTCGCCGCCGGCGGCTCCGGCCACGGTCACGTGGCCCACCTCGGCCAGCGACCCGCCGGGAGAGACGGCGAACTCGTCCACCACGCCGTTCCCGCCGGTCTGGACGTAGAGGAACCGGCCACCCGGCGTGACCGCGGCGTCCACGGTGCCGGGATCGGTCGCGGTCTGGCCGAGGAGCGTGAGCGCCCCGCCCGGGCCGGAGGCGTAGCCGCTGATCGTCGCGCTGCCGGCGTTCGAGGCGAACAGCAGGCCGCGGTCGGCCACGACCCAGCAGGTGGCCGACTGTCCGGTGCCGACCGTGTCGAGCGAGGTCAGCGTGCCGTCCGGCTCGAGCGTGAACGTCGAAAGGGCATTGGTGCCGGCATCGGCGATGACCAGGTGACCCGCGGGGTCGAAGGTAATCGCGAACGGGACCGCGCCCGGCTCGGCGTTCACCGTCGGCGTGCCCGACAGCAGGCCATTGGCGAGGACACCGAACACGTCGATGTCACTGCCATTCGCCTTGGTGGTCACGATCAGCTGCGTGCCGTCCGGCGAGAACGCGGCCTGGCCCGGGGTGTTGGTGAACTGCGGGGTCGCCGACGGGTTCAGGCCCAGCGACCGGGCCGACCCGGGGATCGGGACCAGCCACCCGGCCACCACCCAGTAGCCGGCCACCGAGCCGCCGCCCTCCGCGTTCAGGACGTAGACCAGGTCCCCGCGGACCGCGACGCTGACCGGGAACGCCCCGCCCGAGCCGATCACCTGCCGCAGCCGCAGCCGGTCGCCCCGAACCGCGAAGACCGACACCGTGTCGCTGCCCGCGTTCACCGCGTACAGCAGCCCCCGGCTCGGGTCGTAGCCCAGCGATCCCTGGGAGGCCAGGTGATCCACGACCGAGCCGGCGAGCTGTCCGCCGAGCCCGCCGGTCGGATAGGTGCCGGCCAGGGTCAGGGTGCCGTCGCCGGCCCGGCGGTAGGCCACGACCTGATTGCCCGCGAGGTTGTCGGTCTGCACGAACACGGCGCGGCCGCCGGGCCACCCGGGCGTGGTCGCGGCGCCGGCCGCCGCCACCGAGCCCCCGGCGGCCAGCACCAAGCCCGCGACCAGAGTGCTGCCGAGGCCGGCCGTCACGAGACGAGCCAGGACTTTCATGCGCTCTCCTCCTTGAAGACGAATGGACCATGCGCCATTCAGTCCTCGCCGGAGACGGCGCGTTACAGTCGGCCTTTCAGAGGGCCTTTACGCTCAGGAAGCCGGCTGGACCAGGGTCCCGATAGATATTGACCGCCGCGACCTCGAACTGGTACGTCAGGCCCGGGACGAGCCCGGTGATCGTGGCCCGCGGCCCCGCGACGGTCCGGACCGGCACATAGCTTCCCGACACGCTGCGGATGAGGACCCGGTAGCGCAGTCCCAGCCCGGCCGACGGCCAGCTCAGCGCGGCTGTCCCGGGGCCTGACCGGGCCGTGATGCCGGAGACGGCCGGCACCGGCGGGCAGCCGCCCGGGTAGGACCACGCGCTGAACCACAGGCCCGGGTCCTGCTGGGTGATGGCCGGGTAATCCGGGGCCGCGGCCCGGGCATGCCCGCGGCGCGCGCCAGGCGGGCCGAAGGCCGACATCGGCACCGCGATGAACCGCGGCTGGGTCATCGCGTTGGTGAAGTGCGTTATGGACAGGCACGCGGCGGTGACCGCCTCCGAGTTGACGTTGTAGCTGATCACCAGCGTCTGCGCGGTGGACAGGGCCGGCTCGGCGCGGGCCTCGTACATGACCCGGAAGTCGTCGGCGGCCGACAGGCCGATGCCGGGAGCCCGGTACAGCACGATGCCCTCTGCCCGGTCGAACGGCCCCCAGGGCGCGGGCCCGGGGTAGGCGTCGATGTCGGGCGTCCCGGTCCCGGCCGTCTCTATCAGCCAGTAGCGCCCGTCGGCCGGCACGACGCTGAAGCCGGAGGGGACGTCGAGATGCTGGCCGGCCGGCTCGATCGGCTGGGCCTGGCTCTGGCTGCCGGTCCACTGCCCGGCGGCGTAGAACCGCCAGGCGCCGAAGTCGGCCAGCCGGCCGGCGTCGACCCGGGCCAGGTACAGCTCGCGGACCGGGCTGGCCGGGTCCGGGCTCTGCCAGCCGTACACGTAAACGGTGCCGTCGGCCGGGCCGGCCCGCAGCACCGCCGCCCCCCAGACGATCGGCGTTCCGCCGCCGGGCGGGGTGTACCCGGGCACCCGGGTGAGCCC
>JASHUI010000403.1:0-4263 GCA_030040095.1 Streptosporangiaceae bacterium
GCCCTGGAGCGCCGCCACCCGCGGCGGCGGCCGCGGCTGGCCCGGTGCCTCAGGCCTGGACGCGGCCCTGTTCCGTGACCTGGAACGGCTCGCGGTCGACTTCGCCAAGGAACTGCGCAAGGCCGCGTGGAACACCGAGTCCGTCGGCGAGAACGCGCTCGGCGACCTGCGCTCGATCCTCGAGGACGCCCTCACCAGGATCAAGGACGAGGTGTTCGGCAACGCCAGGCACACGGCACGGGACCGGGATTCCGAGAAAGATCCACAAACGAATCCTGAACGCGACGACTCACCGGAATCCTGATCCGGATACCCGGCCGGGCCCGTGCTGCCTAAACCGTGAGCACGACCTTTCCGAAAAGGCGTCCGTCGATCATCGCGGCCAGGCCGTCGCGGGCCTGACCGAGCGGCAGCGCCCGGTCGATCAGCGGCCGGACCCCGGTCTGCTCGCAGAACCGCAGCAGCCGGCCAAGCTGGTCCCTCGTGCCCATCGTGGACCCGACCACGGACAGCTGCAGGAAGAAGACCCGGTTCAGGTCGGCCGACGGCGCCTGGCCGCTGGTCGCGCCGGAGATCACGATCGTCCCGCCCGGCCTGAGGGCGCGCAGCGAGTGCGCCCAGGTGTCCTGGCCGACGGTCTCCATGACCGCGTCCACCCGCTCCGGCAGCCGGGCCCCGGTCGGGAACGCCTGGTCCGCGCCGAGCCGCAGCGCCCGCTCCAGCTTGGCCTCGCTGCGGCTGGTGGCCCAGATCCGGTAGCCGGCCGCCCGGCCGAGCAATATGAGCGCGGTGGCGACGCCGCCGCCCGCGCCCTGGACCAGAACCGTGGCGCCCGGCTGCAGGCCGGCCCGGTCGAACAGCATCCGGTAGGCGGTCAGGTAGGCCGTCGGCAGGCACGCGGCCTCGGCGAACGACAGCGCGGCCGGCTTGGGCACCAGGTTGCGCCTGGGCACCGCGACCCGCTCCGCGAACGTCCCGTCGTAGCGCTCGGACAGCAGCGAGCGGCCAGGATCCATGGTCTCGTCGCCGGCCCAGGACGGGTCGGAGATCACCGCGTGGACCACTACCTCGTTGCCGTCGTCGTCCAGCCCGGCGGCGTCGCAGCCGAGGACGATCGGCAGCCGGTCCGGGGAGATCCCGACGCCGCGCAGCGTCCACACGTCGTGGTGGTTGAGGGAGGCGGCCTTGACCGTGACCGTGGTCCATCCGTCCGGCGGGACCGGCTCGGCGTGCTCACCGAGCTCCAGGCCGGCCAGCGGGTCGTCGGGATCGATGCGCGCCGCGGTGACAGCAAACATGGTCAGGACCCTAGCGCCCCGGGACCGGGCGACGCTCGACGGGGACGTGCTACCCGCTGGCGACGCTTCGTGTCCGATGTGTGACGTAAGCCGGGCGCGGCGCGGGCTGGCGTGTGCCATACTTCCCGCGGGGGAAGCGACGCCCTCATCACCCGCAGCTAAGGACCGCAGTGGATCTCACGTCCTATGCCGAGCTGGCGGTGCGCCTTGTTAACACGGCCATTGGCGTCGAAGGCGAGACCGACGAGCTGGGCAGCACGCATGCCTTCCGTGCGTTCGTGGCCGACGACCCGCACCTGAGCGGGCCGTGGTCCCATCACGACGTCGACGCGCTCCGGGCGCTCCGGGCGCAGCTGCGCGAGGTCTTCGTCGCGGCCGCCCAGCGCGACCACGCGGCCGCGGCCGACCGGCTGAACTCGCTGCTGGTCCAGTTTCCGGTCCGCCCGGTGCTGGTGCGCCACGACCGCTCCCGCTGGCACCTGCACCTGGACCAGAGCGGCTCGGTCTCCGACCGCTACGCGGCGGGCGCGATCGCGGGACTGGCCGCGGTCGTGGCCCAGCACGGCCTCAGTCACCTGGGCATCTGCGCGATGCCGGACTGCCAGCGTGGCTACGTGGAGGCCAGCTCGAGCCGGCCAGGCCGTTACTGCGTCAGGCACTGCGGCGACAAGGCGAACGTGACCGCCTTGCGGGGCCGCCGGGGCCCGGCCCCGGGCTATCCGCCCTCTTCTGCCGTCGGGTAACCGCGGCGCGCTCACCAGCGCGGCGGCACCGGCCGGGGCCAAGATCGAGCCCGGCGGCGGCCAATATGTGACCGTTCCCGAGCCCTTGTCAAATGAGTCTGATCAGGTAAGGTCGGTCCTAGCACGGCGCTAGTCCGGTACCAGCTGGAATGCAGGCTTTGACCGAAGTCGTCATCGCGGCACGCGCTCGAATGCCGCTATGTCGCTATTGACCTTTTCGGAAATTTTACCGTGCCTTGACAAAAGTGCCGGGTCGTGTCAGAGGGGTAAAGACGCTGGTCATGAGCGAGGCGGGTGACGTCAGGTGACCGGAGGCGCTTACCCGCAAGTGGAACCCGAGTGGGTCGACGAGGTGCTCCTGGCGGGCCCGGACGACCAGGTGTGCCTGCATCTGGGTGAGCCCATTACCCGGGCCGGGCTGCGCCGGCTGGTGGCCGAGCGTCAGCGCGCGCTGGCCGACGCGGGCCTGCGGCGCGGCGGCTCCGTCGCGCTGTGCCTGCCGCCGTCGGTGTCGTTCATCGCCAACCTGCTCGCGGCCTGGCGGACCGGTGCCCAGGCATCCCTGCTGGACCACAGGCTCACCGCCTACGAGGTGGATGGCGCGCTGCGGCGGCTGCTGCCGCAGGTCGTCGTCGCGGTCGAGCGCTCCAACGCCGCGCCGTTAAAGGGCTTCGCCGACGTCACCGAGGTCGTGCGCGGCTACCCGGGCGTTCCCGCCGCCACCGCGCACGCGGTCATCCAGCTCAGCTCGGGGTCCACGGGCCCGTCGAAGATCATCGCCAGGGAAGCCGGGAACCTGATCCAGGAGGTGCAGCGCTACACGCAGATCGACGGCGTGCCGCGCGGCGGCGAGCGCATCGTGTGCCTGGCCTCCATGGTGCACGTGCTCGGGCTGGTCGGCGGCCTGCTCTACGGCCTGCACGCCAAGGTCAGCCTGACCATCCCGGCCCGGATGACCGCGGACGGCATCCTGTCCGCGATCGCCGCCGACCCCACGCCGACCACCCTGCTCGGCGTGCCGTTCCACATCGAGCTGCTGGCGGCGGTGCCGGACCCGCCGAAGCTGCCGCAGCTGACCGGCATGACCACCGGGGGCGAACTGGTCCGCGGCGACGTCTACGACGCGTTCACCGGCCGCTACCGGGTCCGCCTCGGCAACATGTACGGCATGACCGAGGTCGGCGTCATAGCGACCGACCTGTTCGGCGAGAACCGGCCCGCCGTGCGGCCGGCCCCCGGCCTGTCGGTCCGTGAGCAGGCCGGCGAGCTGCTGGTCTCGCTGCCCGCCTCGCCCTACCTCGGCGTCCAGGACCCGGCCCGGTGGTCGGACGGCTGGCTGCACACCAAGGACGCCGGCCGCGTCGATCCCGGGACCGGGCTGGTCCGGATTCTCGGCCGCCTGGACTCCCAGGTCTCCGTCGGCGGCCTCAAGGTCGACCTGACCGAGGTCGAGCACACCCTGGCCACGCTGCCCGGGGTGGCCGGCGCCGTTGTCGTCTACGACTCCGCGATCGAGGCGTACCTGATGCTGGACCGGGAGGCTGAGCTGTCCGCCATCGAGTCGCTGATCGCCGCCCGGCTGGCCGCCTTCAAACGGCCGCGGCTGTTGCACGTCGTCGAGCAGCTGCCGCGTACGGCCACCGGGAAGCTGGTGCGTGACCGCTCGGCGCTCCGCGGCGCCGTACCGATTGTGCCGGCCGCTTCGGCGGCCCTGGGCGCCGACTCCGACCGCCCCGGCTGAGCGAGCCGGACCAGCACAAACCGAAAGGAACCCCCGACCATGTCCGAAGAGATCCCCGGCGTCCAGCCCGCACCGGCGCGCTGACGTGCCGGGCGGACCGCAGCGCTCCGACGTCGTAGCGATGCTCGCCACCTATGGGGACCGCCAGCCGGAGCAGGTTCCTGAGACGATCAGCTCGCTGGAGCTGGCCTGGCTGCTGCACCAGATCGAGCAGCGCTACGGCGAGCTGGACCTCGAGGACGACATGTTCGTCCAGATGTCGACCGTCACCGGAGCGGTCGAGGTGCTCCGGGGACTGAACGTCGGGGACGGCGGATGACCGACTCGCCCGCCGTCTCGGCGACCGTCGCCCGCAGGGGAGCGGGCCCGGCGGTCGTGACCGGCGTGGGCGTGACGAGCGCCTTCGGCCGGGGCCCCGAGGCGCTGCTGACCGGGGTGCTGTCCGGCCGGCCCGCCTTCGCGCCGGTCCAGCGGTTCGACG
>JASHUI010000051.1:0-3504 GCA_030040095.1 Streptosporangiaceae bacterium
CTCAAACGGATGCCTGCTCAGACAGCCAGAGCTGCCGTACAAGAGCTTCCTGACGCTATTCGCTATACGTTTTGCTTCTCTTCGGAAAACTACGCCAATGGCTATTGGGAAGTCAAGAACCGGATGGAGGACTCAGGATATATTATGATCTACAGCAAGAATCATTGGCGTGGCAATCTGGAGTACAAGGGCATTAACACACGCTGGATAAGAGAAGATGGACAGCTATTCGAGGTTCAGTTTCATACCACAGAGAGTCTTCACGCCAAGCAGCAGGTGACTCATGGAGTCTATGAGAGACTTCGCAACCCACTGACGCCCGACGACGAGCGGCAGGAGCTACGAGCATTCCAAAAAGAGGTGTCTTCCTGGATCGCTGTTCCCGAGGGCTCACCGGCCATACCGGATTACAATCGAAAAGGTCAAGGTTAGATGCCAGACAAGATTACCTTCTATGCCATCGTTGACGATAAGACGACCGCCGATAAGCCAACCGGACTGGTTAGACGTTTGGAATTCGATGGTGACGGGTTTACAGACGAGGGTCTTCGCCGAGACTTTAGTTGGGACTTCACGCCGTTGATCATGGAGTGGGAACGAAGCGATTTCAGCTACGAACTGGTTGAGGTTAGTCATGAGCAGGCCAGCAAGATCATCGAGTATTTCCGTGAGAAGTGGGGGCCCTTCGGGCAGCCTTTGGACTCGTGACCGGTCGGCGCTCGCTGGGTGCTGAGGGTTTCGCACCTCCGGAACTTGCACCCAGTCCGGCGACGATCCGCTCCCTCGACCTGGAGGCTGAACGACCAGCAGGTCCTCGTCCACATGATCCTCGACCCGACTGCCGGCCTGACATCCTGGCTGGCGAATTGGTAGGCACGTCACCTGAGATGACCGGGCAAATTATGAGGTGACGTACCACATTACGTGCGGTAGGTTCTGGGGGCTGACGTCACGGGTACGCCGAACTGCAGCGTGATGGGGGGTGTCATGGCGCGGCAGCAGGACCGGCTGCCGCGCGGCGTGCGCGCGCTGCTCGTGCTGGTGTGCGCCTTGGTCCTGGTGGACACCATGTTCTTCACCGCGCTCACACCGCTGCTTCCCCACTATGCGCACGCGGCGGACCTCACCAAGGCAGGCGCCGGAATCCTGGTGGCCTCTTACCCGGCCGGGACCCTGATCGGCGCGCTGCCTGGGGGCCTGCTGATCTCGCACCTGGGAGCCCGGCGGGTGGCTCTGATCGGCCTGGCCCTGATGAGCGTCTCGACGCTCATCTTCGGCTGGTCGTCCGCGGCAGCCGTTCTGGACGGCGCGCGGTTCGTCCAGGGCCTGGGCGGGGCGTGCACCTGGGCCGCTGGCCTGACCTGGCTGGCCACCGTGGCGCCTGAGAAGCGTCGCGGCGAGATGCTCGGCATCGCGATCGGGGCGGCGGTGGGAGGCGCCCTGTTCGGCCCCGTGGTCGGGGCGGTGGCCGACGAGGTCGGCACCGGGCCGGCATTCTCGACCGCGGCCGTCGGCGGCGTCATCCTCATGGTAAGCGCGTTCTTGGTCCCGGGACCGGCCCGCACCGATCCACAGAGACTGCGAGCGGCCTGGCCCGCGTTCCGTGATCCTAAGGTCGCCGTCGGCATGTGGCTCACGCTGCTCGCCGGCCTCGCGTTCGGGGTGGTAGACGTTCTGGCGCCACTGCGGCTGTCACGGCTCGGGGATTCGGCTCTACTGATCGGGGCGACGTTTCTGGCCTCGTCGGCCATCGAGGCAAGCCTGTCGCCGGTGGCCGGCCGACTGTCGGACCGCCGTGGTGAACTGGTGCCGGTGCGGCTGTCGCTGGCGGCAGCCGTCGTCGTCAGCCTGCTCGCCCCGGTGACGGAACCCGCGCCGCTTCTGATGGCTCTGCTGATCGTCGGCCTGCCCGCCTACGGGACGCTTTTCGCGCCAGCCGCCGCGCTGATCAGCGTCGGCGCGCAACGACTGGACCTCAACCAGGGCCTGGCGTTCGGCCTGGGCAACCTCGCCTGGGCCGCCGGGCAGGCCGTAGCCGCCGCGGGAAGCGGGGCCATCGCCCAGGCCACGAGCGATATCGTCCCGTATGTACTGCTGGCCGCCGCCTGTCTGGGGACGCTGATCGTTCTGCGGCCGGGCCGCTCAGGACTGGTCCGGCACCTGACTCGCGCGTCGGCGCAGGAGCCAACCCCGGCGCCACGGTAGCCAGGAACAGGCAAAGGTTCGTAAGACCGGCACAGCCAACCGCCGAACACTTCGCGGCTGTCGGCCTGATCCTGCTGGGCGCCGATCTGCTTGCCGGACAGGTACGCGCCCACCGACTCACGGCGCCTGAAGCTTGGAACCCGGCTCGGCCAAGTATCGGACATGACCGAAATTGGCGGAGACCCATATCCGGCTCGGCCCGAAAGCGACCGACAAAGGTGGCGACGACCCTGCAAGAGCCCGGACAATACCCGCATATCCGGCACGATTTAGCCTCTGGAAAATCCGGGTCCGGGCCGCTGATTAGTGTCGACGGTCCGGCGTTGCTTAAACAACAGCAGCAACGGCCCGTTCACACTATTGGGTCCGAAAAGAAATCGGGGAACCGGGAGTCGGCGGGGCGCTCAAGGCACGGCGAACCCGGAGTTCGGCGGGGCCCTCAAATCACGGCGAACCCGCAGTCGCCGCGGCCCTCAAGTCACAGCGAACCCCGCAGTGGGGCGGGGCCCTCAAATCACGGCGAACCCGGAGTCGGCGCGGCGCTCAAGGCACGGCGAACCCGGAGTCGCCGCGGCGCTCAAGGCACGGCGAACCCGGAGTGGGCGCGGCGCTCAAGGCACGGCGAACCCGGAGTGGGCGCGGCGCTCAAGTCACAGCGAACTTGGAGTGGGCGCGGCGCTCAAGGCACGGCGAACCCGGGAAAGGCACCGAGGATCCAGAAAGGCACCGTCAACGAGGTCCAGAACAGCAGGACAAACCCGAACACCCACGGCCAACCCGCAAACGCAAGGCCAAGCGAACCAGGAACAGCAGGACAAACCATAGAGGCAGGCCCGGAACGCCACGCAACCGCCGGCGTCGAGTCGGCTTGTCTCCGGCGAGCCGGCCGGTGGCGCGCCCGGTTCGGGTGGACGATGGCGATATGCCTAGCGACACCCTGATGACCGAACCCGTACGGCATGCGCTGATCATCCCCGACGGATGTGACTGCGGCATGTGCTCGCCCGTCTGGACGCGCAGACGCGGCAAGTCCAGCCGCTTTACCGTGCCAGTCACGCTGGCCGAGGCTCTCGTCGGGGAAGACCCGGCAGCCTGGCCCACCATGGTGGCCAGCCACTGCGGCTCTCTTGCCGAGATGACCTCCGTGATCATCAGTGAGTGCACCGAAGACGACGAGCTGCCCTCCCTCGAACTCGGGCTGCCCCTGGTCCTGTTCGCCGGGGAACTGGCAGCGGTCCTGCAACAAGATGGCCCGGTCCGCGGCGAGCTACCCGCCGAGCTGGTGCGGGCCTGCGAGCA
>JASHUI010000404.1:0-6625 GCA_030040095.1 Streptosporangiaceae bacterium
GCGGCACGCGGACCCGAGGCACGGGTGCCGACGGGTGATCGGGATGCAGCACGGGTGGTGGCGCATCCCACTGCGGGAACGGGTTGGCACCGCCCGCGTCGGGCGGCCAGTCCATGGTGGCGACGGCCGGGGGGAGGGGACCGGCCGCTTCGCCGGGCGCAGGCCCGAACGTCCCGCCGTCCCCGGAACCCCACGCCCCGCTGGGCGAAGGGCCCATCGTGTCGACAGGCGACGAGAGGAACTCGCCGGTACTGAACGGCTCGCCCTCAGGCCTCCGGTGTCTACCAGGGGCAACAGGGACCACGGGGCCTCCAACAGCGAAGGGTGACGCCCGAGCCAGGCGATGATCTCGGGCGGGGAGGGGATGAAGTGAACTCCTCTCCCTGCCGCAGACTAGGCCATCCGGCCACGCCCCGGACGTGGACTGATATCTCTCGGGGCGACGGATACCCCCTAGGGGGGCCAGCGCGTACCCCCAGGAGGGCAGCGCCGGTCAAGGTCGCCCGGCCGGGGCCGGCGCTCCATCTTAGTCAGAACTCGGTGTCCCGTTCAGCAGCGTTCATCGTGTCCAGGCACTCGCGCAGGGCGCGCAGGTAGGCACGCGACTCGGCCATCAGCGGGGTCCAGTGCGAGCGCTCGAAGTGACCGGCCATGTCGTCCCGCCAGCTCTGCTGGGTCTTGCTCCAGATGGAGTCGATCACCAGGAGCATGTGATCCCCGTCCTCGTCCGGACGAGCGAGCATGGTCAGGAACCCGCCACCTGGATCCCGCGCGACGCCTCCAGCCCGCCGATGACGGCCCGCAGGTGATTCTCGGCACGCGGCAGGTCGAGGTCGAGCAGGTCCCTGAACCGGCTCGCGGTGCCGCGGAACGAGCCGGCCTCCTCGTCGACCCGCTGCTGCCAGCGCCGGATGTGATCGAGCCGCTCCTGCGCCTCGCGCACCGCCCTGGCCTCGGCGGAGCAGTCAGGCGGCGGCCCGCCCGCGTCCCGGGCCGCCGCCTGCTGGCAGGCGGCGAGGTCAGCCTGGCGGCGGCCGAGCTGGTACCGCCAGCGGCCCGCCTTCTCCTCCAGGGAGGCGCGGGCCGCCTCGATCTCGTGGTCGCCGCGCTCGACCACCTCGCGCTGCGCGTGCCGGTACCGGGCGAGCGCGTCGGCGAGTTCCCTGAGCGCGTCGATGTCGGCGTGGATGTCGGCCACGTGCCTCATCCCGCCGAGAGTTCGCGGACCGCGCGCAGCCGCTCGACCAGGGCGACCAGGTAGGCCTCGTGCCCGTCGGTCGCCGCGAGGTACTTCTCCACTCCGGGGGTCACTTCCTCCAGCGCGTCGCCGAAACGGCGGTACATGTCGTCGCGCCAGATCTCTGCGAGGTCACGCCAATGGGTGCGCATCGTCGCGAAGCTCTCGGCCAGATTCTTGTTGAACTCGCCGAGATGCGAACGGAAATCTGCCAGCGCCTCGATGTCGCTTATGTTGACCTCAGCCAAGGCTCGTTCTCCTAGTAGCGGGGGGATCAGGGTAGAGAACTCTACTTCACCAGGCTGTGAAAGAGGTCGGCCAGAACGGCCAGGTAGTAGTCGGCCGAGTCGGGCAGGCTGCTCGTGGCCGAGTCGATCGTATTCCTCGACTGGCGGTCTGGCCTGGCGAGGTTCCTTATCGACGTGCCCAGGGGGCGCAGGCGGAGCGCGATTTCCAGCTTGCGCTCGGGGAACCCGCGCGGAAGGGACCGCAGGGTCTCGATGGCCGCCATCGTCTCCTGCTTCGACATCTTGTCGTGTATGACATTCATGCGGGTGTGGTAGTCGACCCGGATGGCCTCGTTGGCCCGGGCGCGCAGGCTCTCGGCGACCAGCTTCTCGTCGGCGTTGTCGAGGAAGTCGGCCAGCCGAAGCACGTCATCCCACCTGGCCTGGCCCAGCAGTCCGTCGGCGAGCGCGATCGAGCTGCCGACCACCCTGGCCCACAGCATCCCCGCGTCGGCATAAGCGGCCAGCAGCCGCGCCTGGCGGTCTTCTTGATCGTCGCTGCGGATCTGCGCGCCCGGCCTCGGGGTCAGCAGGTGGACCAGGCCGACCGCTTCCAGCAGCTCCCGGGTGGCCTCGAGCAGTTGCTCCGCCTCGTCGGCCAGTGCCCCGGCCTGTTCCTGCTCGCCGGCCAGGACGGTGTAGGTGACGATCGCGGGCCGCACCGCCTGACGCAGGGACAGGTACGGCGAGAGGGCGGTGGCAGGCGCGTCGGCGGGGAGCGTTGTCATGCCGGTCTCCTGAGGGCACTTCGGGCGAACGAATACAGCGACGTGATCGAGTACGGCTTGAACTTCTCCACCTGCTCGTGCGGCCAGTCGGCGTCGCGGAACAGTGCCCGGTTATCGGCCAGGCCGGCCGCCGAGGGCACGCCGAGCAGCGCATCGCTCTCGGCCGGCGACTGCAGGCGCAGCGCCACGCGCAGGGCGAACTGGCCGATCCCGGCCCGCCGCAGGGCCCGCTCGGCGGTCGCGTAGCTGTCGGCCCAGATCGCCACGTGGATGCCGGCCTCGGGCCCGTGCTCGGCCAGCCTGGTCAGCAGCGCGCTGGCCTCGCTCGGCTTGCCCCACTCGCCCTCGGCGCCGAGGTCCTGCCACCGGTGCAGGCCGGCCACGACGAACAGCCGCCGGGGATACGAAACGTGGCCGGGCCCGGCGAGCCGGGAGTCAAGCTCGGCCGCCAGTGCCTCCAGCGCGGCCCGGGCGTCGCCCGGGCCCACGGTCTGCACCGGGTGCGGCAGGTCCGCGAGCGGCGCGAAGAAGTTATGGAACGGCGAGGAGGGCCGCGCGAACTCAGCGATCACGAACGAGATGTCGGCCGGCGAGCGCTGGACCGCGGCGCTCAGCACGGTGGCCAGCAGCAGCCCGTGGCCGTGTTGCTCGTCCCCGACGACCAGCAGGTTCGACCGGACGAAGCACTCGAAGGCCGCGGTGGTGGCCGGCTTGATCTCGATCGCCTCGCCCAGCCAGGCCTGCAGGCTGAGCTCGGGAGCCCGCCACCGGCCGGGGCTCGCGGCAAAGGCCGAGCAGGCCGGGTGGGCGGCGAAGTCGGCCGGCAGGTCGGGGTCGAAGGTGGCCGGGGGCGGGAAGGCCCGGCCGCCGCCCAGGGCCCGGATGGCCGCGATCCACTCCCGCCGGTCCCGGGTGGGCAGCATCGCGATCCTCATGACCGGGTTCGCGCCCTCGCCGCGGCGGTCGTTGTAGATCGCGTCGCCGGCCCGGGTCAGCCTGGCGGCGGCCTCGTTGCCCTCGCCCAGAATCGCCTGCGACACGCTCGGCAGCATGCATCCCAGGGCGATGCGCAGCGCCATCTGCTCGTAGGCGGGCCGCAGGTGCGCGACCAGCGAGCCGCCCGGTGACTGGGTGGCCAGCAGCAGGTGCAGCCCGAAGGCGGCGCCGCGCTTGGCGATGTCGGCGAGCAGCGCCCCGGCCTGGCGGGAGAGCCGGTCCTCCTCGCTGAACAGCACCTGAAACTCGTCCATGATCACCAGCGACCTGGGCAGGACCTGCCCGGTCTCCCTGCGGTACTCGGGAAGCTGGGTGACGCCCGCCTCCCGGCACAGCCGGGCCCGCCGCTCGATCTCGTCATGGAAGCGGCGCAGCATGCTCAGGCCGAACTCGCGGTCGATGCGCGAGGCGACGGCCCGGGCGTGCGGCAGGCGCTGGGTCAGGTAGGTGTCGAACTCGACCTCCTTGAAGTCCAGCAGGTAGAGCTCGAGTTCCTCCGGCGGGTACTGCAGCGCGAGCTGGGTGATCAGCACGTGCAGCAGGTTCGACTTGCCCATGCGCACGTCGCCGCCGACCAGGCCGTTGTGCACCCCGCGGGATCCCATCACGAAGCGCTGCGGCTCGCCCCTGCTGTCCACGCCGATCTGGACGTCCAGCCCGTCGGTGGTGCTGGCGGCCCAGCGCCGGGCCGGGGGGATCGCGATCCGCGCGAACGGCAGGTCGCGCGAGTTGGCGCTGGCCGCCGCCCCGACCGCGTCCAGCCAGGCGTTGACCCTGGCCGCCGGCGGCATCACGTCCGGCTCGATCGGCCACGGGCCGAAGTCCGGGTCATGCCAGACGACCCCGCCGCGCCGGTCCACGTGCAGCTCGGTCGCGCTCGCGGCCAGCTCGCCGAGGCCGAAGCCGCGGGCCCGCTGCCGGCCGCGGTCCGCGGTCGCGACGATGTAAACGCCCGCGCGGGGCCCGTTGCGGGCCAGCCTGGCCAGCAGCTCGGCCGAGTAGTCGCTGATCCCGCCCGGGAACCCGGCCAGGACCAGGACGTGGTAGGGCACGGACACCCCGGTCGTGCCGGTGTTGTACGCCTCGACGCAGTCGTAGACGTTGGTGAGCCTGGTCTGGGTCACCTCGACCACATGGTCGGTGAGCGTCCTCAGCAGCGCTTCGATCTCGGCCGCGCTCGACGCGATGCCGGCGCCCACCCTCAGCTCGGCGGGCAGCCGCAGGAACCCGCTCAGCTGCTCCCCCTGGCCCAGCGGGTCGGCGAGCGCGAACCGTATCGTGCCTGGCCTGGTCGCCACGGCCAGCCGCAGGGTCACCGCCTGCAGCAGCGACCGGGCCACGGCGGCCCCCTCGTCGTCCGCCGCGATCAGCAGGTGGCCGTGCCCGGTCAGCTGGGCCACCGCCGGCAGCGGCGGCATCTCGCTCCCGCCCGCCACGGTCAGGGCGCCCACCCGGACGCCGGTGGGCGACGGCGCGGTCACGTCGGGCCGGTAGCCGTCCCACCGCGGGTCGCCGTAGCCGGCCAGGGCCCACGGGTGCGCGTCCGTCAGCATGGTGACGGTGCCGGGCAGGTCACCCGTGGCCTGATCGTGAGCTGCCGCCGCCGTCGCGATCACCGTTTCATGCGCCGAATCGGCGTCGGCGTGCCAGACGATGAACTCGTGCTGTGATTGGTGCGCTCGATGGGCCTGGTGGCGACTCCGCGAGGTCAGGTTATCCAGGTAATGCTCGTGGCAGTGACGAACCAATGTGGCCGATTCGGCAAGGCGCAGGTACGCATCATGAATGTCGCGTTCGATCTCCTCGATGGACACGCGCCGCTCCTCGCTAAGGTCGTTGCGGAGATCGGCAAAGTATCGGCACGAACACCTCGCTTAATGGCAATATTTCACGAACGGAGCGGGACTGAAACAGGCACGGGGCCGGGCCTGCCCAGACGAACGGCCGCTTCCCGGCTCGCGCCCTCGCCGGGGACCGAAGCGAGGCCGCGGAAGAACGACTCAGCCCGTCCAGCAATGGCTGACGGACGGCATGACGGTATCAGGAGCCGTTCCCGGCCGGCCGGCCGGGCAGGGCCGTGCCGGACCCGTCACCCGGCAACCGGCGACAGGCATCGGAGCCAGGCATCGGCGTCACGCATACCCCAGGGAGCCCGTCGTCGCAGACAGGTACTTCTCAACTACATAACGAAAAGTTACGATTCGGTAGAGCAGCGGCCGACCCCGGAGGCCGCATCGAGCGAGAGGCATCTCCCTATGCACCGTCGTTCACACCGAGTAGTCGTCCGAGTCTTAATCGCGAGCGCCCCGGCGTTAGCCCTGGCCCTGGCCTTCGGCCCGGCGGCCGGGGCCAGCACCGCCAGGCCGGCGGCCGCCTCGCCGAGCGCCCGCGCCGCAGCGGTCGCTCGCAACGCGCTGGAACACCTGGCGATCGGCCAGCATGGCTTCAACCAGCGGGTATCCGGGCACGTCAAGTCCGTCAGGGGCCAGACTCAGGTGGAGAGCACCAACTGGTCCGGCTACGCCAACACCGGCAGCGGTTTCAGCCAGGTGGCGGGCTCGTGGACCGAGCCCTCGGTCAGCTGCACCAGGACGACGTCGCTGGCGGCGTTCTGGGTCGGGATCGATGGCTACAGCAGTGACACCGTGGAGCAGGACGGCACGCTGGCCGAGTGCTACGGAGGCGCGGCCTACTACTACACCTGGTGGGAGATGTATCCCACCAACGACATCCAGGTGGTGGGCGAGACGTTGGAGCCGGGCGACAGCATCTCCGCCTCGGTGGTGCGCAGCGGCGACAGCTACACGCTCGCGGTGACCGACTCCAGCCGGTCCGGCGACAGCTTCACCACCACCCAGAGCTGCTCCTGCGACAACACCTCCGCGGAGTGGATCGCCGAGGCGCCGAGCGGCTCGAGCGGCGTCTACCCGCTGGCCGACTTCTCGTCATGGAGCCTGAGCGGCGCGACGGTCACGGAAGGCACGACGTCGGGCGTGATCTCGTCGTTCAGCTACTCCGAGATCACGATGGTCGACAACTCCGGCCGGGTGAAGGCACAGCCCAGCGCGCTCAACAGCAGCGGCAACGGGTTCAGCGTCACCTGGGAACGAAGCAGCTGACCGGTAGTTAGCTGACCGGTAGTCAGCGCGCGACCCCGCGTCTGGGCCCGGGCCGGAGTTTGCCGGTCCAAGGCCGCTGGCGCGGGGTCAGCGTTTACGGGCGACAATGATGTCCCGCACGATCGCCTGGTCCACCCGGTGCTGGAACGCCAGGTAGGGACCGGATTCCAGGGGCTCGAGGCCGGCCCCGGCCAGGATCGCGGCGGCCGCGTCCCGGCGGGCGACCATCGTGTTCCAGGCGATCCCGCACGCGCCGCC
>JASHUI010000052.1:0-3933 GCA_030040095.1 Streptosporangiaceae bacterium
CCCGCCGCCAGGCATACCGAGCCGGCCGCGATGGCCAGGTACGGCAGCGGCGCGACCAGACGCTGCCTGGCTCCCGCGGCGAGGTCGACGACGGCCGCGACGGCGAGCAGCGCCAGGCCGGCGGCCAGGGCGGCGGAGAAACCGGTCATCGCGGACCCCCTTGGCTGCTTGTGGCCGGCAGCCGTCCCACCGCGAGGAGCAGCGCGTGCAGGATGCTGAACGGGGCCGGCGGGGAGCCCGGCAGCCAGATGTCGACCGGCACGGTGGCGCCGATCCCCCCGGCCACCGCGTAGGACGGGCCCGCCAGGCCGCCGCTCACCGCGTCGGTGCCGACCGCGATCACGACCTTCGGCTCCGGCATCGCCTCGTAGGTCCGGCGCAGCGGCTCGGTCATCCCACGTGCCCCGGCCCCGGTGACCAGCAGTATGTCGGCGTGCCGCGGGCTCGCGGTCAGGAAGATGCCGAGCCGGTGCACGTCGTAGACCGGATTCAGCAGGGCCAGGATCTCCCACTCCTCGCTGCCGTCCGACCCGGCGTCGACATGCCGCAGGTGCACCGAACGGCGCAGCGCGGCCGTCTTGGAGCGAAGGCCGTCACGCAGGGCGGCCAGCCGCTCCGGGGTTTCCTGCTCCTCGGGCACCACCAGGCCGGCCCTGGAGATCGCGGCCGCCGCCGGGCCCTCGGACCAGCCGAAGACGTCCGGCCGTGCCGCCACGCAGCGCCCGCACTGCACGCATCTGCCCTGGTCGAGGAGCACGACGGCGTTCGTAGCGTCGCCGCGGGCCCGGCTGATCGCGCCGGTCGGGCACAGCCGGTCAAGCCGTTCGTCGGCGTCGGCCGGGTGCGGATCCAGCACCGTGGCGGGCCCGCGCCCGGCGGCGGCGTAGGGGTCGGGCCTGGCCGGCCAGCGGGTGGTGACCACCCCGTCACGAAGGCCTCGCAGCACCCACATCTAGCGTGCCACCCCCGCCACGGACAACCCCAGGCTGGCCTCGATGAACGGGAAGTCGGTGAGGATGTCGCCGGCGAACAGCTCGTGCATGAGCACCAGGTTGTGGAACGAGGCGGAGCGCGGATGGCAGCGGGTGATCCTGCCCCGTTCCAGGCGCAGGTCGTAGAGGACCTCGCCCTGCGGGGCCTCGGCCCAGCCGGCCGCGCGCCCGTCCGCCGGCGCGCAGGCGGCCCGCAGCGGCCCGTCCCCCGCCTCGGCCAGCTCGTCGGCCACCTGGCGGAGCAGGTGGAAGGACTGGCCGACCTCGTCCCAGCGGATCCGCAGCCGGTCCAGGGCGTCGCCGGCGAACCTGGGGCCGGGCTGCCGGAGCCCGAGCGAGGGGTAGGCGTCGTAGGGCCGGAACTCACGGGCATCGTCGCAGTACCCCGATGCCTTGCCCACCGGGCCCAGCGCGCCGTGCTCGCGGGCGCGCTCCGGGCTGAGCGGTCCGGTGCGGCGCAGGCGGTCCAGGAACGATGCCGTGCCCATGAGCGCGGTCACGTCGGCGGTCACCGCCTTCTCCAGCGTGCCGATCTCGGACAGCAGGTCCCCCGGGCCGGTCAGCGGCAGCCGGCTGACCCCGCCCGGCACCACCACCCCGCGGCCGAACCTGCTGCCGCAGGCCCGGCCGACCAGCCGCAGCACCCGCTCCTTGTGCCAGCCGAACCGGGCCGTGGCCACGGCGAGCCCGGCGCCGTCGGCCAGCCGCATCGCCACGTCCAGGTGACAGGCCAGCCGCTCGAGTTCGGCGTGCATCGCGCGTACCAGAGCGGCGGTCCAGGGGACGGCGACGCCGCAGATCCGCTCCAGGGCGTGGCAGTAGGCGAGCGCATGGGCGACGGTCGCGGTGCCCTCGACGCGCTCGGCCAGCAGCACGCCGTCGGCGGCGGTCATGCCCTCGAACCGCTTCTCCAGGCCGCGGTGCTTGTAGAACACCCGCATGTTCAGGTGCGGTATGTCCTCACCCGGCGTCTCCACCAGGTACTCGATCGACTCCACCACTCCCGAGCGCACCGGTCCGTGCGGGATCGTGAACAGGCCCGGGCCGACCACGTGCAGGGGAAGCGCGCGCGGGTCGGGCTCGATGACCGCCGGGCCGCCGGGCTCCCCCGGCCTCGGCCGCAGCGCGCCGTCCGGCGGCTGTGGCAGCAGCAGCGGCTCGGGCCGCGGGTGCCCCTCCGGGATCACGCCGAACATGTCGGCGATCTCGCGCTCATACCAGAAAGCGGCGCCCAGGCGCGGCGTCAGCGCCGGGTAGCCGGCCGCCGCGACGGGCAGGACGGCCTCCGCCACCGAGATGCCGTCCTCGGCGGCCAGGTGCGCGGACAGCACCAGCCCCTCGGGCCGCGCGGTGCCGAACAGCCCGGCGAACCTCCGGCCCGCCGCGACCGCGGCGGACACCTCGGCCCAGACCTCGGCAGCGTCGCTCACCAGCCGGGAACCCATCCTGTCCGGGATCACGCCCCCACCTCCAGCTGGTGCACGGCGCGCGTCAGCAGCGCGGTCAGCTCGCCCGGCGGGTGGACGCCGAGCACGAGCAGCGCGACGACCCCGGCGACCACGGGGACCACCATCCAGGCGCTCGGCTCACCCCGGGCCGGCGGCGCCGACCGGCCCGGGGTCATCCCGGCGCGCCTCGGGGTGAGGAGCATCCGGTTCGCCGCGGCCGACAGGCCCAGGAATGCCAGCGTGACCAGGACGATCAGGACCGCGGCGGCCACGTTGGAGGAGGCGCCGAACCCGCCTTCCACGATCTCGAACTCACTGCGGAAGATGCCGAACGGCGGCATCGCGGCCAGGGCGAGGATCGCCATGCCGAACAGCGGCCCGCTCCAGGGCAGCAGGTCCAGGCCGCCGGTGATCTCCGAGATGCGCTTGCTGCCGAACTTGTGCACCAGCACCCCGGCGCCCATGAACGCGTTGCCCTTGGCCGCGGCGTGCGCGAGCACGTGCAGCAGCACCCCGGCCAGCGCGATGGGGACGCCGAAGCTGACCCCGATGGCCAGGATCCCCATGTGCTCGACGCTGGAGTAGGCGAGCATCCGCTTCACGTCCCGCTGGTCGAGCAGGTAGAGCGCGGCGAGCAACAGGGAGGCGACCCCGAAGGCCAGCAGCATGTCGCGGGGGAAGCGCGGCCCGAGCACCGCGACCGCGACCTGGTAGTAGCGCAGGATCGCGTAGAAGCTGACCACGAGCAGCGAGCCGGACAGCAGGGCGGACACCGGGGTGGGCGCCTCGGAGTGCGCGTCGGGGAGCCAGGTGTGCATCGGGACCAGGCCCATCTTGGTGCCGAACCCGACCACGGCCAGCGCGAACGCCAGCCGGACCGGGGTGTGCGGCAGCCGGGCGCCCGCCCGCAGCAACGGGACGAACGAGAGGTTGTAGTGCTCGCCGAGCACCTGAGCGCCCGCGTAGTAGGCGAAGATCGTCGCGAGCAGCGCGAGGCCGAGCCCGGCCGAGGCGAGGAGGATGTATTTCCAGGCCGCCTCGGCCGCGCCGTCGGTGTTCTCGATCGCGACCAGCAGCGCCGAGATGACGGTGGTCACCTCGACCGCGATCCACAGCAGCGCGAGGTTGCTCATCATCGGCGCGGCCAGCATCGTCCACGCGAAGAGGTTCAGCCCGGCGTAAAAGCGCCTGGCGTACCGGGAGAAGCCGGCCTCGCCCCGTCGCCGGGTCGGGGCCAGGTACCCGATCGAGTACACCGCGACCGCGGCGTACAGGAAGCTCGTGGCCAGCAGGAAGACCGCGCTGACGGCGTCGATCCGCAGGTACGACAGGTAGCCGAGGTCACGGTGCGCGACCTCGGGAACCAGCGCCAGGACCAGGCCGAAGCAGGCGACCCCGGCGATCGCGGTGACCGCCTCGGCGAGCGCGGCCGGGGCTCGCAGCGAGACCAGGGCGGCGGCGAACGGCAGGACGATCAGCAGCAGGACGACGAC
>JASHUI010000405.1:0-11004 GCA_030040095.1 Streptosporangiaceae bacterium
GGCGGCCGCGCCGGATCCTGCCGCCGCCGTGGCCGATGCCGCCGCCAGCGCGGCGGGCCGCGCCCATGACGGCAGCCTGTTCGACCGGCCGGTCCCGCCGCCGGAGGTCAGGCCGATGGGAACGCTGACCAAGCCCGGCCGGGCCACGGTGGAGGGCCGCGTGTACGCGGTCGAGATCCGGCCGGTCGAGCGCAACACCGTGCTCGCCGCCGAGGTGGCCGACTCCACCGGCCAGCTGACCGCGCTGTTCTACGGGCGGTCGCACATCCCCGGCCTGGACTGCGGCTCCCGGGTCCGGTTCCGGGGCCAGGTCGGCATGCGGGCGGGCGGTCCGGTCATGATCAACCCCGCGTATGAACTCCTGGCTCCGGGCGAGGACATGCAGCAGCCGGGCGGGGCGCCGTCCGGCGAGGACGGCGCCCCTGGCGACTCGCCGAAACGGCGCGGACCCAGGCGGCGCAAGGACACATGACCGGGCACTCGCACGGCGTGACCGTCACCTGGCGGCATCGCCGGGCGCTGATCACGGTCCTGGCGCTGACCACCACGATCGCGATAGCCGAGGTCGTGGGCGCGGTGCTGACCGGCTCGCTGGTGCTGCTCGCCGACGCGGCGCACATGGCCGCGGACGCGGCCGGCCTCGGCCTGTCCCTGCTCGCCGTCTACATCGCCGCCCGGCCGCCCACCGCGAGGCGTACCTTCGGTTACGCACGCGCCGAGATCCTGGCCGCGATGGCCAACGCCGTGCTGCTGCTGGGCATGGCGACGTTCATCATCGTTGACTCGATCCGGCGGCTGATGTCCCCGCCCGGGGTGAACTCCGGGCTGCTCATCGTCTTCGGCGTGATCGCGCTGGCCGCCAACGCGGTGTCGCTGCTGCTGCTACGCGGGGGCCAGGCGGAAAGCCTGAACCTGCGCGGCGCCTTCCTCGAGGTCGCGTCCGACGCGCTCGGCGCCACGGCGGTGATCGTGACCGGGATCGTGATCGCCACCACCGGCTTCACCCGAGCCGACCCGATCTTCTCGCTGCTGATCGCCCTGCTCATCCTGCCCAGGACATGGCGGCTGCTGCGGGAGACCGTGGACGTCCTGCTCGAGGCGAGCCCGCGGGACATGGACCTGAGCGAGGTCCGGCGGCACATGATCAACCTGCGCGGCGTCCGCGACGTCCACGAACTGCACGCCTGGACGATCACCTCTGGCCTCCCCGTGCTGTCCGCGCACGTCGTGGTGGACCCGGAGGCGTTCGACGACGGCCGGTGCTTCGGCATGCTGGACCTGCTTCAGGACTGCCTGCGCGGCCACTTCGACGTCGAGCACTCCACGTTCCAGCTCGAGCCGGCCGGGCACGCAGCGCACGAGCGGCCGATGCACGAGTAGCCCGGCGCCGGAATCAGCCCCGCTCTGGAGTCTTTGCTTACCAGCGGGTAACGTCGATGTTATCGCCGTTCAGCGGAGGTCGCCGTGAGCACCTACGACCACTACACCACCCCCGTCGCGCCCGGGACCTGGGACGTGCCAGCGGCCGGAGCCACCCGGTTCAGCTGGGAGTACGACAACGGCCGGGGCCGCCTGCTCGACCTGTACCAGCGCGGCAAGGACAAGCAGTGGGACGCGACCAAGCGGATCGACTGGTCCATCCCGGTGAACCCGGCCAACGTGATGGACGTGTCCGAGGAGTTCTCTCCGATCTACGGGTCGCGCCAGTGGGAGGTCCTATCGCAGTCCGAACGGGACGAGCTCGGCCATCACCTGTCCGCCTGGCTGTTCAGCCAGTTCCTGCACGGCGAGCAGGGCGCCCTGACCGTGGCGGCGCGGATCGTGGAGTCCGTGCCCGACATGGACTCCAAGTTCTACGCGGCCACGCAGGCCATGGACGAGGCGCGGCACGTCGAGCTGTACTCGCGGTTCATGCGGGAGAAGATCGGCCTGTATTACCCGGTGAACAAGGACCTGGCCCAGTTGCTGGCCGACGCCCTCAGCGACTCGCGCTGGGACCTGCCGTACCTGGGCATGCAGGTGCTGATCGAGGGACTGGCCCTGGCCGCGTTCGGCGTGCACCGGGACATGTCCAATAACGCCCTGGTAACCCAGCTGCTGGCCTACGTGATGCAGGACGAGGCGCGCCACGTGGCATTCGGCCGGCTGGCCCTGCGCGACTACTACCGCGAGCTGACCGAGGCCGAGCGCGCCGACCGCGAGGAGTTCGTGGTCGAGGGCTGTTACCTGATGCGCAACCGGTTCCAGGCCCAGGAGGTCTGGGAGCGGATGGGCTTCAACGTCGCCGAATGCCTGGAGTTCACCGAGCAGTCGCCGGTCCAGCAGGCGTTCCGGACCCTGCTGTTCTCGCGCATCGTGCCATGCGTGAAGGACATCGGACTGTGGGGGCCGAAGGTTCAGCGCGCGTACACCGACCTGGGCGTGATCGACGCCGCGCAGAGCGACCTCGACGAGCTGATGCGCTCCGACGAGGAGATCGCCGACCGGGTGGACCAGGAGAAGTACGCAGCCGAGCTGGCCTTCCGGCAGGCCGAGGTGACCGCGGCGGTGGCCGACGGCGCGCAGGAGTGAGCGCCGGCCGGTGCTGAACGATCTTTCAGGACGGCCCTGATCCGGCATACGATCGCGGCGTGACCAATCTGCCGATGCCCAGCTTTCCCGCCGATTTCGCCTGGGGCGTGGCCACCTCCGCCTACCAGATCGAGGGCGCGGTGGCCGAGGGCGGCCGCGGCGAGTCGGTCTGGGACGTGTTCTGCCGCAAGCCAGGGGCGATCCGGGACGGTCACACCGGCGACGTCGCGGCCGACCACTACCACCGCTGGGCCACCGACGTCGGGCTGATGGCCGAGCTCGGCCTGACCGCGTACCGGTTCTCGATCGCCTGGCCCAGGGTCCAGCCGGACGGCAAGGGCCCGGCCAACGAGGCCGGCCTTGACTTCTACGACCGGCTGACCGACGGGCTGCTGCTGCGGGGCATCACCCCGGTACCGACGCTCTTCCACTGGGACCTGCCCCAGCCGCTCCAGGACGAGGACGGCGGCTGGCTGGCCAGGGACACGGCGCAACGGTTCGCCGACTACGCCGGGCTGGCCGCGGAGCGGCTGGCCGACCGGATCCCGATGTGGATCACGCTGAACGAGCCGTTCGTGGTCATGGCGTACGGGTACGCCCTCGGGGTGCACGCGCCGGGCCAGGACCTGATGCTCGGCGCCCTGCCGACCGCGCACCACCAACTGCTGGGCCACGGGCTGGCCGCATCGGCGCTGCGCGCCGCCGGGGCCAGGCAGGTGGCGATCACCAACATCCACACCGCCGCCTGGCCGGCCAGCGACGACCCGGCCGACGTGGCCGCCGCGCGGGCCTACGACACCCTGCACAACCGGCTGTTCGTCGACCCGCTGCTGCTCGGCCGCTACCCGGATCTGTCGGCGTTCGGGGTGGACGGCCTGGGCTGCGTGCTGGACGGCGACCTCGCGGTGATCTCGGCGCCGCTGGACGCGCTGGGCGTGAACTACTACAGCCCGACCAGGCTCTCGGCGCTGCCCGACTCGGAGCTGCCATTCCGGATGGAGCCGATCCCCGGCTACCCGGTGACCGCGTTCGGCTGGCCGGTGATCCCGGCCGGGCTGACCGAGGTGCTGACGACGTTCGCCGAGCGCTATGGCGACCGGCTGCCGCCGGTCTACATCACCGAGAACGGGTGCTCGCTGCGCGACGAGATGGCCGGGGACGGGACGATCGACGACCAGCCCCGGATCGGCTACCTGGACGGCCACCTCAGGGCGGTGCACGACGCGATGGCCGCCGGCGTGGACGTGCGCGGCTACTTCTGCTGGTCACTCATGGACAACTTTGAATGGGGCGAGGGCTACAACCAGCGCTTCGGGCTGGTGTACGTCGACTTCGAGACGCAGCGGCGGACACCGAAGGCCTCGTTCGGCTGGTACAAGGACCTGATCGCCGCCCAGCGCGGCTAACGGTCGTCAGCCGCCCCGCGGCGCGGCGTCGTCGTCTACGGGCCGCCGGGCCGGAACCTGGGCAAGATCTCCGAGATGCTGGGCGGCAGGAAGCCGAACGCGGTGAGCTGCCGGGCCGCCTGAGCCGGCGTTTGCCGCAGCCGCAGGGCGGCCCGGATCACGTGCGAGAGCGGGACGGGCGCCGCCGGGTCAAGCCACGGGCTTTCCCCGTCCAGGTCTCGGCTGATCAATAGGACGTCCTCGCCGCCGATCTCGGGCGGGAGCGCCGAGACATCCGGAACGTCAAAGCCCAGCGCCGTCAGCCGCTCCGCCACCTGAGCCGGCCGGCGACGCAACTGGGCCGCGGCCCGGACCACGTGGCTGAGCCGGACCGGCTCGGCCGGGTCAAGCCACGGGTCTTCCCCGTCCATCTCCGCGCTGATCAAGGTGACGTCATCGGGGCCCAGCTCGGCCGGGAGCGCCGAGACATCCGGGACGTGAAAGCCCAGCGCCGCAAGCCGCCCGGCGACCCGGGCAGGCCCGCGGCGCCGCCGTGCCGCGGCCCGGACCACATGGCCAAGCCGGACCGGCTCGGCCGGGTCAAGCCACGGGTCTTCCCCGTCCAGATCCACGCTGATCAAGGTGACGTCATCGGGGCCGACCTCAGCCGGGAACGCCGATACATCCGGGACGACGAAGCCCAGCACCCTCAGCCGCTCGGCCACGTCCGCCGGCGCGCGGCGCAACTGCGCGGCCGCCCGGACCACATGGCCAAGGGGGACCGGCTCGGCCTGGTCAAGCCACGGTTCCCCGCCCTCGAGGTCTTCGCTGATCAAATCGGCGTCGTCGTCGCCATCCTTGCCCGCGAGCGCGGAAACGGCCGGGACGGCGAAGCCCAGCAACGTAAGCCGCTCGGCCACCTCGCCGGGCGGGCGGCGCAATTGCGCGGCCGCCCGGACCACATGGCCAAGCCGGACCGGCTTGGCCTGGTCAAGCCACGGGGCTGTCCCGTCCAGGTCGTCGCTGATCAATTCGGCGTCACGGGTTCCGATCTCGGCCGGGAGCGCCGAGACGTCCGGAACGGCAAAGCCCAGCACCCCAAGCCGCTCGGCCACGTCCGCGGGCGCGCGGCGCAGCTTCGCGGCGGCAGTGACCACATGGCCAAGCCGGACCGGCTCGGCCGGGTCGAGCCACGGACCATTGCCGTTCAGGTCACCGCTGATCAGAGTGACGTCATCGGGGCCGACCTCGGCCGGGAAGGCCGAGACGTCCGGAACGACGAAGCCCAGCACCCCAAGCCGCTTGGCCACGTCGGCGGGCGCACGGTGCAGCTTCGCGGCGGCACTGACCACATGGCCAAGCCGGACCGGCTCGGCTGCCTCGAGCCACGGGCCTTTGCCGTCCAGGTCACCGCTGATCAAGGTCACGTCATCGGGGCCGACGTCCGCCGGGAGCGCCGAGACGTCCGGAACGACGAAGCCCAGCACCGTGAGCCGCTCGGCCACGTCCGCAGGGGTCCGCCGCAGCCGGGCCCCGGCGCGGACCAGATCGCCGAGCACGATTGGCTCGGCTGCCTCCGGCTTCACCTCGTTGAGCAAGCTGACGTCACCGGGGCCGACGTCGGCCGGCAGCGCCGAGACGTCCGGAACGACGAAGCCCAGCAGCGCAAGCCGCTCGGCGACCAGCGTCGGCGCCCAGTGGAACCGCGCCGCCCTCTCGACGATCCGCACGAGCGGGACCTGCGCGACCAGGTCGAGCCACGGACCTCTCCCCGGATCCATGTCGCGGCTGATAAGGGCGACGTCATCGGGGCCGATCTCGGCCGGAAGCGCGGAGACGTCGGGAACGGCGAAGCCCAGCAGCGCAAGCCGCTCGGCCACCTGCGCAGGCGCGCGGTGCAACCGCACGGCGGCGCGGACCACGTGGCCGACCAGGACCGGCTCGGCCGGTTCCAGCCACGGGGCGGTCCCGTCCAGGTCACGGCTCATCACGGTGGTGTCGGACGGGAGCGCCGGCGTGGCGCGGCGTTCGGGATCTGACTGTGACGAGGCATCCCCATCCAGTCCGCAGGCAGTCGCGCGCCACGCGGCAAGCCAGTCGGGAAAATTAGCACTGCCCCTTTGCCCCAGCAGCGCGGAATCGAGTCGGCAGAATCCCGTGGCGCGGAGGTCGACGATCACGCCTTCGATGTCTAGGGTCTGCCCGGATTCGATCGCGCTCCTGATGATTATGTCGGCGATATCGGGCCACTCGTCGGCAAGGCGGCGGAGCCAGTCGAAGGTGACGGCAGACCAGTAGCGTGCCACCAGGTCCGGAATCGCCCGGCGAAGCAGGATCTCGACGTCGGTCTTCCGGTAGCCGATGATATTGCGCCGGTTGACCGACAGCGTGGGAGCCAGCCGCCCGGTCAGGTTCGCGACGGCCCCGAAGATCGTCGTGTCCGACGTTATACCGTCCGTCAGGACCATGCCATCGTCCCGGCACCACCACACCGGAGCGCCGTGACTGCGGCCGCTGAAGTCCTGGACTTTCGTTCGATTGTCCGCGGCAGGGCTCTGATCGGAAGCGTCCTCCTCCTCCGCCGCCTGATGGGGCGAGAGCTCACCGGCCGGCCAGACGAGCCTCGCGGTGGCATCGCGGGCGCTGGTTTCGAATTCCGCGACCCACAAGATCTCCCGCAGGACTTTCACGCAGGACAGATCGCCCTGGTCTGGCTGAAGGTGCAGGCGCACCGTTGTTCCGGCTTCGCTTCCCGGGCCGAGCGAGCGGATGCGGAAGAGGCTGCCCGGGCCGGCGATCGACACCTGCAGGCGCTCGGTCGGATTGCCGTCACGGCCCAGCCGGCAGGTGGTGACCGTGATCTCCTCCGCCAGCATGAAGTAGCTGAGCACGCCGATCCCGAAGCGGCTGTTGGGGTACAGCTCGATCGGCGGACTGAGCGCGGACCATTCGGCCTGCTCCTCCAGGAACTCCGGCAGCTCCGCGAAACGCGTGCCCGCCTGTGCGAACACGTTGGCGAGATCCTGGGTGCGCATGCCGATGCCGTTGTCCCGGCAGTCCAGGTAAGGGCGCTGGTCCTCGTCGATTCCCTGCTCGAAGCCGATGAGTCCGCGCCAGGACAGGGAAATCCCCTTCGTCCGCTGCAGGAACTCCGTCCTGGCCTGACGATAGCGGCACGCATCAAGGGCGTTCTGGTACATTTCGCGGATCGCGAGCGTCTTGTCGCCGTAGAGCTGCTCGCCCATCAGCAGCTCCTGGATCCGGTCCTCGGCCAGACGGAACCGGACCCCGGCGGAGGTGTAGGCGGCGCGCCCGGCAACCTGTTCCGCCTCGACCCGGTCGGCACTGACCTGGACCGGCGCCCTCTGCAGCGGCGCGAGGTCGGTCTCCGAGTCGGCCAGACGATGGGCATCCCCGAGCAAGTCATCCAGGGCGAGCACGTGTCGCCGGAGGGCCACCTCCGCGGCCGGATGGCGGCACGAGGCGCGCAGGACCCTTACCGGGCCACGCCGCTCCCAGTGCGCGGTCGCCGCCATGGAGCGCAGATCGTCGGGCAGCACCGGGTCGCTGATACCGAGGTGATCGCCGATGACCTCGGGCAGGCGCCGGACGTCGATCGCCAGGTAACCGGCTATGGCCAGCATGTATCCGACCAGGCGTTCCCGTATGTCTTGCTCGGCCGGGGTGAGGTCAGCCACCGGCTGCCGGTTGACGAGCGCGTCCGGCCGGTCGGTCCGCGCCAGGAACCCTGGGTCGGTGCCGATGCAGCGGGTCAGTTCGCTCAGCCTGCACCCGGCAAAAATCTCACCGGCGAGCCCGCCCTCTTGCGGGACGGACCCGAGCAGGGCCTCGAATTCCTCGGGGGCGTAGGACTCGGGACGGCGGACGAGCCAGCGGTGGAACAGCCACCAGCCAATTTGCTGCGCGGACTGGGCCGAACCGTTCCTCGCCCGGCGCAGTAGCTTGGGATAGCCGCTAGCAAACCGCTCGAAACTGGCCCGGTCGGCCGATGGCTTCGCCGACTCGGACGGATCGCCGGGCGATACTGACCGGTATCGTGCCGCGAGAACGGCCCAGTGCGTCTCGTAAATCAATGGCGTGGTGACCAGCAGCGCCGCCTCGGCCGGCCACAACTTTGGCAGCTCGGGTGGCGGCGCCGTCTCGCGCCGGGCATCGGGCTCATCCGGTCGGGACCCGCCGCGGTCCGTCAGCAGGAAGCCCACCCGCTCGGTCATGCGCCAGGCGAAGGCGGTTTCCCGCCACGGATCGTCCGCGGTCGTCCACAGTGCCTCTTGCCGCAGGCCCGCGAGGTGCTCGACGAGCAGGCCCGTCAGCGCGTGAATCTCGTCGAAGGCGGGCCCGCCCGCGGCGCACTTCCACGCCGGATTGTCGGCGGTGAGGCGTGACCACGACTCACGCTCCGCAGTCCCGCGCCCGGGCGGGAGAACGGCGAAATCACGCCCCGAGCCGGACCAGACCCGGATCTCCTGAGCGGGCTTGCCGTATTCCTCGGCTATGTTCCGCATGGCCACGTCGAGCGCGACCTGCAGGTCGGGCAGGGAACTCGGCCCCTGAGGATCGGCCGCGACTTGCGCGAACGCCCGGGCGAACAGGCTGAAACCCTCATCGCCCGCCACGTACCTCGCCACCCCGCCGGGCGGGCACGCGAAGACGTACGCGATGTTGCGCCGCGCGGCGGCCAGTACCTTGGCCTCGGGCCAGCCCTGCTGCGCGAACCCGCCCATCACGTGCTCATCGAAGCCCTCGCGGCACGCGTCGATCAGGAACACCACGGTGGCGGCGGGCGTGTCCTCGACGCGGGGCTCCCAGGAGTCGACCGCGACGAACATCTCGGTCAGCGGGGTCCAGGAAGACAGCGCGTCCGACGGAATGAGGTAGTCGACGCCTTGCGTGTGGCTGCCGTGGCCGCTGATGAAGATCAGCAGGGTGTCTCCCCGCTTGCCACCGTCGATGAACTCCCGGACTCGGGTGAGAAGCTGGGGTTTCGTCACTCTCCCGTCGGCGGACCCGGCACCGGGCTCGAGCACGTAGCCGCGCGACTCCAGAGCCGCGCCGACGTCGCTCAGCCCGGCGAGCACGAACGGCAGCCCGCGGGCAGACCGATCGTCGTACTCGGCGATGCCGATGAGCAGCGCCCGGAACCGGCCCATGCTCAGTCCCGCCGGAACACCAGCGTAATGCCTCCCGTGGCGCCGACCTGCGCCGTGCCGATCAGCTGGATCCCCCCGGACGCCGAGACCTCGAGACCAACCTGCGCCTCACACAACCGGACCGGCCCCGGCACGTCGGCGACGTCATCGAACAGCGAACGCACCGCCTCCACGGTGGCCCGGATGCTGGCGCGCAATGCCTTCACCGGGATCTCCCGCACGACCACATCGGCATCGCGGCGGAAGAAGCCCCCCATGGTGTCGGCGTCCTCCGGATCGTCTGCTGTCACGAGGAATGGAAGAGTCGGTCCCAGATCTCCACCCTCCGACACGGCTTCCCCCTCCCGGCTCCCCGGCACGCCGCCCGATTAGCTTCTCGCCCCCTACTACAAAGATGCGAGATGTGCGGGTTAAGAAAGGCATGGCACCGGGAACCTGCCCATATTGCTAATGAGAGAACTTTACACCCGCAGGACGATACATCACCGCGACTGATCCATTCGGGAATGCCGGGTGACATGCCCGGTCCCGGCCAGGGTCCAGCCCGCCGGGGGCGGCCTCCGTCAGCCCGGGAGATAATTACGGACAGCAGCCCTCCCCACACTCCGGGTTGATGTTATGCGTGAGACGGGGAGCCGCCGGCTGCACGGAGAGCCACCTGCGGGGGGTGTGGGTCAGTGGAACGATGGCTGGGCAAGTGGGCGCCGTTCTCCGGCGTCGTGGCGGGGGTCCTGGTCGCGGTGTCGGTCTTGGCCAACGGCAGCACGCCGGCCAATGACGCCCGGCCCGGGCAGGTCGTGGCCTTCTACCTGCAGAACGGCGCGATCCAGCAGGCGGTCGCGATCTGCGGGACGCTCGGCATGGCGTTCTTCGTCTTCTTCGCGGTGGCGCTGGCCCTCCGGACGCGGGCCAGCGGGGCCGGCGGATGGCTGGCCTACGGCGCCGCCGCTGGCGCGGTGTTCGCCGCGCTGGCGCTGGCGTCGCTGCTGGCCTTCACCTGGATCCTGGCCGACGACATCCGGTTCCTGACGCCATCGTCCGCGCAGACGCTGAACGTGCTGGCCAACGATTTCTACCTGCCCAGCCTGGCCGGGTTCTTCGTGTTCGGCGTCGTCGGCGGGCTGGCCAGCGCGGTGAGCCGGGCCCCGGTGCGGTGGATGGGCTGGGTGCTGTTCGCGTTCGGGATCTGCGCGGTCGTCCCGCCGGTCACGTTCTTCGCCGTCCTGGCCGTCTTCCTGTGGGTGGCGGCCAGCGGCATCTGGCTGGTGGCGCAGGGTCCGCCGGACGTGGCCGAGCGCGAACCGGACGTCCGGCTCGCGCCCAGCTCACTAGGCCAGGGCCGGGGCTGACCGCAGCCAGCCCTCCGCGCTCAGCGCCAGGCTCACGAGCGGCCACCTCCCGTCGTCGTGGCCACGGTGGAGGCTGACGTCGCGTTCAATATGGCTTTTCCGGGTTTGGCGGCGGCTGCGGGATCCTCGGGCCGGCGCCGCCCGGTCCCGGCGGGCAGGGCCAGCATGAGCAGGAAGCTCAGCAGGAACGCGCCGACCTGGAACCACAGGGTGCGCTGCAGCGACGCCGCGAAGTCGCGTCGCACCGCGCTGCCGCCCGCGCTCGCCAGCACCTGGCGGGCGGCGGCCGGCGTCGCGTCGCACCGCGCGGACCTGGCCCGGCTGCGCGGTCTAGACCCGTGATTTTGGAACGCACCATCTCCCCCCGATGTGGCCGCCCTGAGGGATCGAGGGGCCCGGCTACGGCTCGCGCCGCACCCCCAGGTCGGCCAGGACGGTCCGGGCCGCCCAGCTGCCGCACATCCCGTGCACCCCGGCGCCGGGCGGGGTGGAGGCGGAGCACAGGTAGACGCCGCGCAGCGCGGTGCG
>JASHUI010000406.1:0-3022 GCA_030040095.1 Streptosporangiaceae bacterium
CTGGTGGCCGCGGTCACCATGGCCGCCGCCACCGGCCGGGACCACGCCGCCATGCGCTTGCCCCTGCTGCTGGCCGAGTATTTCGAATGGCGGCGGCGGTTCGACGACTGGATCGCCACCACCACCGCCAGCCTGGCCGCCGCCCGGCGCCTGGGCGACCGGCGCCGCGAAGGCGACGCGCAGACCATCCTCGGCAATGCCCTGCGGCACGTGCGGCGATTCGACGAGGCCATCACCGCCCACCAGGACGCCGCCGCCATCTACCAGCAAACCGGCGACCGGCACCGCGAAGGCACCGCGCTGAACAACCTCGGCCTGGCCCTGGCAGAAGCGCGGCGGTTCGATGAGGCCATCACCGCCTGCCAGGACGCCGCCGCCATCCACCGGGAAACCAGCGACCGGCACCGCGAAGGCAGTGCCCTGAACAACCTCGGGATCGCGCTGCGGGAGGCGCGGCGATTCGACGAGGCCATCACAGCCTGCCAGGACGCTGCCGCCATCTACCGGGAAACCGGCGACCGGCACCGCGAAGGCATGGCCCTGGGCAACCTCGGCCTGGCCCTGCGGCGGGTGCGGCGGTTCGACGAGGCCATCACCGCCCACCAGGAAGATCTCGCGATCTGCCGGGAAACCGGCGACCTGCACGGCGAAGGCATGGCCCTGAACAACCTCGGCTCGGCCCTGGCAGAGGCGCGGCGGTTCGACGAAGCCATCACCGCCCACCAGGACGCCGCCGCCATCTACCAGGAAACCGGCGACCGGCACCGCGAAGGCACCGCGCTGAACAACCTCGGCCTGGCCCTGGCAGAAGCGCGGCGGTTCGATGAGGCCATCACCGCCTGCCAGGACGCCGCCGCCATCTTCGGGGAAACCGGCGACGACTACAGCGAAAGCGTCGCACTGCGGAATCTTCAGGAGGCCCGGGCCGCACAGCAGGCCTGAGAACGCCGGGTCCGCCAGGAGCCGCCGGGCCACGCCGCACGAGCGGCCGGGCAGCGAAACCGGACCCGGACCTGCACCGTCCAGCTCAGCCGCGGCGGCGCGGCCCTCGACGCGGCTACGTGCCGTGGCAGGAAGCCTGCCGCTGAACGCTGCTGGGGTTTGTGAGCTGTACGGACCTCCTGATGCCACAGGCGATCGACGCTTGCGCGCACCGCTGCCTGCGCTTGACGTGTCACCTGTTCGCGGCAAATTCGGACGTTGTTGCTCGGGACATCAGCACCTAACCGCGGTGAGCCTCTCCCGGCGCATCGCTGTCGTGTGGGTGCCCTTCAGGACCCGGAACCCGATAGTGAGAAGGTAGTGTCCGCGGTCAGGACGTCGTTCTCCGAGCCGGCGCAGCCTCCGTGCATCAGCGCTCGCAGATGAGATGACCCGGCGGCGTGTGTGCGGCCGGGGCCGACGAACGGGACCGGGATCGGGGGGCTGGATCCGCCCGTGCAGACGCCGTCGGTCATCAAAGCGGTCAGGCCGGCGTAGATGATCCCGGTGACCTTCCCCTTCAGCGCGAGTACGAGGGTGAATCCGGTGGCATCCGCGCTGCCTGCGACGGAGAACGCGTAGGCCTTGGCCTGGTCCGGTGTCCCTCCGTACGGAAAGTCACAGCTCAGTCCGGTGAGGTTGAGGAGGCCCGAGCCCGCTAGCTGGCCGTTCGCGCGAACGAGGAAGGACAGCGTTCCCGTCCACGAATCGTGGCAGCTGAACTGGCCGCCATGGTTCTCGAGGTAGGAGCGCGACGTCTTGGTGGTGATGCTCCCGGCCCACTGGCCAGATCCAGCTGCTTGCGGCGACGTGGAGTCGGCAGACGTCGCCTGGCAGATCACCGCTCTTGCGGCAGGCGACGTCGTGGACTGCGGCGAGGCGGATCGGCTCGGGCACGGTTTCGGCGACGCGGAGGTCCCGGCCGCCGTGTTCGAGGCCGCGCCACCACCGCAGCCGGCGACTAAAACGACTGTCAGAGCGGCCAGGATCCGGATGCTCAGCGTTCGGCGACCCGCCTGGCCGCAGACCGACGTGCGCCGTGTGCCGGTCACCGCTGCCGGCACAGGACGTACCGGCCACTCGGCCCGGGGCTCCATAGCCGCAGCGTACAGCCCGTAACCGGGCGATGCGCACTGACAGGAGCCAGTGGTGTGAATTGTGGCGCCGGGAGCCGCCTGGCCGCGCCGCGCGATCAGCCGGGCAACGAAACCTGACTCGGCGGCTACGTCCGCCAAATAGCCCAGCAGCGCTGGTCAACCCCGGCGAGCGCTAATGGTGTTTTCGTGCCCTATGAACCGTTGCTGGTAATCGACAAAGCCCAAAAGCGTCCGGAATGGCAGCGGGGTAACAGATGCCCGGTTCGTGGGGGGATCATGCTCGTCCGGGAGCGGCCCTGGGTGGCAGACTTGGGCGCGGGCGGGCCGTGACGTGGGGGCTGTTATGGATCTGGTGACGTTGGGGGCGGTGTTAGCCGCCATAGCAGGGGGTGCGGGGGGCGCGCTGGGCGCTCAGGCGTGGGCCGGGGTCTGCGCGCTGGTGCGCCGCCCGTTCCGCGGCCACGATGACGCCCATGCGAGCATCGCGCCGCTCAGCGGCGCGGCGGAACTGGCCGCCGTGGAAGGCAACCCGGCTGACCGGGACCGGGCGGTGGCCCTGGCCCGGGTGTTGCTGGCCCGCGCGGGCGCTGATGACGGGTTCGGCGAGGCGCTGGAGGCCTGGTGGGCAAAGGCCAGCCAGGTTCTGGCCGGGGGTGATGTGACCAGCGTGATCACCGGCGGCACGTTTCACGGGCCGGTGCTGCAGGGCCGGGACTTCACGGGCCTGACGTTCGGTCCGGCCGGGCCGCCGCGCCCGCCGGTGCCGGGCCAGGACCGGCCGTGAGCGGTGCCGGGCCTGCCCGGCCCGGTGAGACGATCAGCGGCGGGACGTTCTACGGTCCGGTGCTGCAGGCGCAGGCCATCAGCGCCGAGTTCCATGCTGCGGCGGCGCCGGTGGCGCTGGCGCAGCTGCCGTCGCTGACGTCGGGGTTCACCGGCCGTGA
>JASHUI010000407.1:0-5549 GCA_030040095.1 Streptosporangiaceae bacterium
ACGACCAGGCCGACCGCGGCCGACATGAATTGCTGGACGACGAGGCCGCTCATCTGCGTGACGTAGCCCATGGTCGCCTCGCCGGCGTAGTTCTGCCAGTTCGTGTTGGTGACGAACGAGGCGGCGGTGTTCCAGGCGGTGTCGGGCGTCACGGCGGGAAGGCCCTGGGTGAACGGCAGGTACTGCTGCAGCCGCTGCACGCCGTACAGGAACAGCACGCTGACGAAGGAGAAGGCCAGGATGCTGCGGACGTACACGCTCCACTTCTGGTCGGCGTCCCGGTTGACGCCCATCACCTTGTAGAGCGCGCGCTCCACCCGCCAGTCCTTGTCGGTGGTGAAGATGTGCGCGATGTAGTTGCCCAGCGGCACATAGCACGCGGCCAGGGCCGCGACCAGCAGGGCAAACTGCAGCCAGCCTGCGGCTGTGCTACTCATCAGAACCTCTCAGGCAGGACGAGGGCCACGAACAGGTAGACGGTCAGCAGCACGCCACCGATCAGGCCGATCCAGTTCTCAACGCTCAAAGCGCTCGACCCCCTTGACCAGCAGCCACAGCACACCGAAGGCGATGATCGTCAGGGCGATGAAGAGCAGGTCCTGCATGGAACCTCCTAGGCAATCGCACGGAACCGTCTCAGTGAACCGCCAGGAAAAGGCAAAGGGCCGCGCCTAAGCGCGACCCATGCGGCCAGGAGGTGATCCCTAACAGGATCCATGCGGGCCGCCGGAGCGTGGTTCCTGCGGCGGTGCCCGGGCACCGCCGCAGGACACGGCGACTACGCCTCGTTCACCACGAGGGCGTTCCAGGTGAACGGCCCGACGATGCCGTCGGGGAACAGGCCGAACCTCCTCTGGAACAGCTTCACCGCCCACTCGGTCAGCGGGCCGAACACCCCGTCGACGTTGACGAACCGGTACCCGTATACGAACCGCAGCTCAAACTGGACGGCCTTGACGGCGAAGCCCCGCGAGCCCCTCCGCACGGTGACGATCAGCCGTCCCCAGGTCAACGGGCCGACGATGCCGTCGGGGAACAGGCCGGACCTCTTCTGGAAGAGCCTGACCGCGGCCTGCGTGCGGGGGCCGAACTTGCCGTCCACCTTGACGTGAATGCCGTGCTGGTTCAGCAGGAACTGGATCTTGACGACCCGCGGGCCGAAGTCTCCCCTCCTGACGAGCGGCCACGTCAGCGCGGGCTGCAGGCTGGCCGTTTCCGTGCGGTGCGCCACGACCGCCGCGCTCGCGGCGGTCGTGGACGCGGTCATCGCCATTGTCGCGACCATTCCAGTGGCGAGCACGCCGAACGCGATCCGGCGCAGGGTATTACGCATTCGTCCCCCTTTTTGATGACTTTATTGGGCCGGTGCCGGCCTCCTTTTGCGGGATTTTCATGAGGCCGGAGAATGTCTGCGGAAAGAGACGTTATTTGCATTCCGGCCCAGGGTCAAGTTCCTGGTCAGAGGGTCGGCCCGCCATTAATAATGGCTTGCGTCCAAAAGCCGCGTTGAGCGCGTTCCCGGCGTCGGCGAGGTCGCTGCGCTAGTAGCGTGGGGCGAGATCGCGCACGCCGAGTTCGTCGGCCCGGGCCAGCAGGTCGGCGGGATCGGCGTACACCCGGTAGGCACCGGCCCGCTCCAGTTCCTCACGGCCGTATCCGCCCGACATCAGGCCGATGCCGAGCGCGCCCGCCCGCCGCGCGGCCAGCAGGTCCCAGACGCTGTCCCCGATCACCCACGCATGCCGGGGTTCCACCCCGAGCAGGGCGGCGGCGGCGAGGAACAGGTCCGGGTCCGGCTTGGCGTGCCGGACCAGGTCCCGGGTGATCATCGGGGCATCCTCGGGCAGGCCGAGCATCCGCAGGGCATGAGCCGCGGTGGCGCGGTAGCCGCTCGTCGCGATGGCCCACGGCACGCCCTTCTCGGACAGCGCGGCCAGCAGTTCCGGCGCGCCGGGCAGCGGCCGGACCGAATCCGCCTGGGCCAGGTACTCCTCGCCGTGGGCCCGCTGCAGCAGCGCGATGTCATCGTCGGACAACGTCCGGCCGGTCTCCCGCAGCAGGGCGGACACGAACAGCCTGCCGCTCATCCCGATCCGCCGGTGGATCCGCCACACCGACAGGTCGATGTCGAGCCGCGACAGCGCCGCCCGCCACGCGATCACGTGCTGGTACACGCTGTCGATGAGCGTGCCGTCCAGGTCGAACAGGAAGATGGGGGCTGGAGGCTCGGGGTAGCTCGCCGGCCGGCTCATGTGACGAGTCCGCTCATGGCACGAACCCTAGTGGAGCCAGCCCGCGTGCAGCCCAGGCCCGGCGGGCGCGTGGTCTCGCCGGTACCGGCGCGTGGCGACGCGCCGGTACCGGCCGTCCGCTACGGGGCGACGCTGGTGATCACGTTGAAGGCCGCGCCGGCCGGGTCGAGGAGCGAGGCGAACCGGCCAACGCCCGGGACGTCCGCCGCGGGCACGTTCACGCTGCCGCCCTGCTCCGAGGCGGTGGCCACGACCGCGTCGACGTCGGCCACCTCGAAGTACGGCACCCAGCGGGTGGTCAGGCCGGCGGCCGCCATCTGCGGGCTGATCGGCATGAAGCCGCCCTGGCCGCTGTCCTCGCCGCCGCCGGCGGGCCGGATGACCGTGTAGCTGAACTCGCCCATCGGCACGTCCTGCGCTTCCCAGCCGAACACGGCCGTGTAGAACGACGCGGCCGCGCCGGCGTCGGCGGTGAGCAGTTCGGTCCAGCACAGGGTGCCCGGATCGTTGACCGCGTCCAGGCCCTTGATCTCGCCCGGCTGCCATACCGCGAACGCCGCGCCGGCCGGGTCGGCGAACTGCGCCATCCGGCCCGCGGTGAACACGTCCATCGGGTCGGCCCGGACCGAGCCCCCGGCCCGCTTGACCGCGTCGGCGGTCGCGCTGGCATCCGGCGTGTCGAAATAGAGCGTCCACGAGGGCTCGGCGCCCTGGTCCATCAGCGGACCGGCGGCCGCGACCGTCTTGCCGTTCAAGGTGAACATCCCGTAGCCGCCCGCGTCCGGCCCGGCCGACTGGAACTCCCAGCCGAACACGGCGCGGTAGAACGCGGCGGCCGCGTCGACGTCGGACGTCCCGAGGTCCACCCAGTTGGGCGCGCCGGGCACGTAGTTGGTAGTAAGCATGACCTGATTTCCCCCAAGCGTTGCGTGGCGGGAGGCTCCGTGCCGCGCGGCGCCGCGCCTCCCTTGTCGGGCCCAGCCTCGCACCGGCCACCGACATTTTGGTGGCGCTTCCCCTGGGCCGCCTACTACCCCATGAGGGCGGGTCCATGCGCGGTAGCGGACGGCGTCGGCGATGACCGCGCGGGCTCCTGCTCAGGCCACCTGACGCGGGCCGGACGCCCCGGCGGTGCGGTACACCGCGGCGGCGCGGCTGGTGACCCCGAGCTTGCGGTAGATGTGCTCGAGGTGCTTGGCGATGGTGCGCGGGCTGAGATCGATGGCGCGGGCGATGGCCAGGTTGGTCCGGCCCCGCGCGGCCATCTGCAGCACCTGCAGTTCGCGGTCGGTGAGGTCGGCCAGGCCCTCCGGCTCGGCCGCCACCGCGCCCTGGGCCCGGTGTCGCCGGCCCGACCGGCGCAGCGCGTTGCGCATCGGCGCGACGACCGACCTCAGCACCGCGGAGTCGGCCCGGCTGAAATCCTGCTCCGACCGGCTCAGCGCGATCCCGACCACCTGGCCGTCCGTCACGCCCGGCATGGTGAACGCGATCTGGTCGTCGGTCGGTACGTGCCGGAAGTACTCGCTGTAGATGCCCAGCCGCCGGAATCGCTGCCGGCTCATCACGTCGCTGATGCTGGCCGGCCCGCCGTCGGCGGTGGCCCGCTTGTGCGTCACCAGCGGGTGCTCATCGATGTGCGCCTCGAACACCGCGACGGCGGCCGGGTCCAGGCTGCCCGCCGGGTATTCGGTGTAAGTGCCGAGCCGATGCGGCTCGGCACTCATTTCCTGGTATGTCGCGATGTCGCACCCGATCAAATCGGCCAGGGCGGGCAGCATAACCTCGGACGCTCTGTCCGGCTGGTCCAGGTCTGCGAGGCTGTCGACGAATTGCGTGGCTCGGTCAAGCGTTTCGAGTGAAATATGCATGGGTGCGCATCCCCCCGGGGGCGTTGAAGGCGCTCGGTGCGCAATATGCGTATAGACACTTACGCACCGAGCGGGTTTAGTCAAACCAGGGGCTGTACTGCAGAAGCAGTACCAGGGGGGTCAGCGAGTGCCGCGGACGGTCCCGGCCGGGGGGGACGGCTAACTGTCGTCGGCCGGGGCCGCATCCGCGGCCTCGCTGCTTCATCCGCTCGCATCCGCTTCATCCGCCGTTCTCCGCGGCTCTCATCCGGTCCGGTCCGCCTCATCCGCCGGCCGGTGGGCCACGAACGTGAGGCTGCCGTCCACGGTGACCGTGATCTTGTCGAAGCCGAGCGTCTGCAGCCGGCCGATCAGGCCGGCCGGGTCGACCGGGTTGTACGTGTCGCCCACGTGGAAGTGGTGCAACTCGTTGCTGGCCAGGCTGTCCGAGCCGATGAGCACCCCGCCGGGCCGCAGCACCCGCAGCGCCTCGGCCAGGATTTTGTTCTGCCCGGCCAGGGTGGGCACATGGTGCAGCATGGTGAAGGTGCCAACCGAGTCGAACGACTCGTCGGGGTAGCCGAGGTCGGTGGCGCTGCCGGTCACCACCGAGACGTTGCGTTCAGGAAATTTCTCGGCCAGCTGGCGGGCGGCGTCGGCGTCGACCTCGACCGCCGTCAGCCGGCCCACCCGGTGCCGGAGCCACTCGGTGGCCGCCCCCGGCCCCGGGCCGATCTCGAGCATGTCCTGGCCGAGGTCCGCGTGCTGGATGAGCGACGGCAGGATGTCTTGCTGCAGGTGCGCCGCCCATTCCGGGCTCGGGCACACCCGGGCGTGGTTCTCGTTCATGGCCCCGACGCTACGGACGGCCCGGTCCGCGCCCAAGGGCGTAGGCTGCCAAGTTGTGTCGCCGGACGGACAATGTGCGGCCGACGAGCGGGGGTCGGCCGCGGCCGTCGTCGCGGTGACCTTCCCGATGCCGGCCGGCCTGGTCTTCGACTGGCACACCCATGCCGACCACCAGCTGGCCTGGGCGGCCAGCGGGGTGCTGACCGTCCGCACCGTCACGTCCGCCTGGGCGCTGCCGCCCAGCCGGGCGCTGTGGATCCCGGCCGGGATCCGGCATCAGACCCTGTCGGCCGGAACCGCGGTCATGCGGACCCTGTACGTCAGGCCGGGTCTGTGCCCGATCAGCTGGCCGGACTGCACACCGGTGGCGGCCAGCCCGCTGCTGGCGGAGCTGATCGGCTACCTCGAGGATCCCGGGCTCGGCCCCGGTCCGCGCGGGCACGCCGAGGCGCTGCTGGTCGACCTGCTGCAGCCGGTGGCGATGACGGCCGTCGAGGTCCGGGTGCCGGCCGGCGGCCGGCCCGGCAGGTGGCGCTGGCGCTGTCGGACGACCCTGCCGATGCCCGGACGCTCGCGGAGTGGGGGCGCGAGGTCGGTG
>JASHUI010000408.1:0-2905 GCA_030040095.1 Streptosporangiaceae bacterium
CCGGGCGGCGCTGCCTGAGCCGCGGCCGGGGCCGCGGCCGCGGGGCTCGCCGATCCCTCCTCGTCGATGACCGCAAGCTCGGCGCCGACCGCGACCGTCTCGTCCTCGGCGACGGTGATCCCGCGCAGCACACCCGACACCGGCGACGGGATCTCGGTATCGACCTTGTCCGTGGACACCTCGAGCAACGGCTCGTCCGCCTCGACGCGCTCGCCTTCCCGCTTCAGCCAGCGCGTGACTGTGCCCTCGGTGACGCTCTCGCCGAGCTGGGGCATGGATACCGAGACCGACATGGCTCCCGCGACTCCTTCGTTGTTCTGATGGACCACGGCTGTTCGTGGCTGGCCGGTAGCCCGGGGGCGGGCCCCGGTTATGAGTGGAAGTGCAGTGGCTTGCCGGCGAGCGCCAGGTGCGCCTCACCGATCATCTCGGACTGGGTGGGGTGCGGGTGGATGAGCTGGGCCACCTCCGCCGGCACGGCCTCCCAGTTGTAGATCAGCTGGCCCTCCGCGATCAGTTCGCCGACCCGCGCGCCGACCAGGTGGATGCCCAGGACCGGGCCGCCGCCCTCACCCGCGATGACCTTCGCCGCGCCCTGAGTCTGCAGGATCTGGCTCTTCCCGTTGCCCGCCAGGTCGTAGGTGACCTCGGTAATCGCGATGCCTCGCTCGGCCGCCGCGGCGGCGGTGATGCCTACCGACGCGACCTCCGGGTTGCTATAGGTCACCCGGGGCACGCCGTCGTAGTCGATCGGCGTGACCGGCAGGCCGGCCAGACGCTCGGCCACCAGGATGCCCTCGGCGAACCCGACATGCGCCAGCTGCGGCCCGGGGGTGAGGTCGCCGACCGCGGAGATCGTCGGAACGCTGGTCTGGCAGTACTCGTCAACGATGACGAAGCCCCGGTCCGTGGTGACCCCGGCCTCCTCGTAGCCGAGGCCGGCCGACACCGGGCCGCGGCCCACGGCGACGAGCAGCAGCTCGGCGTCGATCGTGGCGCCGCCTTCGAGCGTGACCGTGACCCCGGACCCGGTGTCCTTGGCGCCCTCGAACCTGGCGCCCAGCTTGTAGCCGATGCCGCGCCGCCGGAAGGCCCGCTCGAGCAGCTTGGAACTCGACTCGTCCTCCAGCGGGAGCAGGTGCGGGAGCATCTCCACGATCGTGACCTCGGCGCCGAACGAGCGCCAGACGCTGGCGAACTCGACCCCGATCACCCCCCCGCCGAGTATCACCGCCGAGGCCGGCACCCGGTCGAGCTCGAGGGCGTGCTCGCTGGTGATCACCCGCTGGCCGTCGATGTCCAGGCCGGGCAGGCTGCGCGACTGCGAGCCGGTGGCCAGCACGACGTGCCCGCCCTCGATCAGGGCGTCGCCGACCTGCACCTGGGTCGGCGAGACCAGCCGTCCGTCACCCTCGATCACGTCGATGTGGCGGCTGGCGACCAGGCCGGTCAGGCCGCGGAACAGCCGGGTCACCACCTTGTCCTTGTAGGCGTTGACCCCCGCCATGTCGATGCCGTCGAGGGTGGTCCGCACCCCGAAGCTGGCGCCCTCGCGCGCCTGGTCGGCGAGCTCCGCGGCGTGCAGCAGCGCCTTGGTCGGAATGCACCCGCGGTGCAGGCAGGTCCCGCCCACCTTGTCCTTCTCGATGAGCGCGACCCGCTTCCCCAGCTCGGCCGCCCGCAGCGCGCAGGCATAGCCGCCGCTGCCGCCGCCGAGAATCACGATGTCGTAACCGCTCCGGTCCGCCACGCTGAGCTCCTTCGTGCGAAATTCCTTCTGCCTACAGCCGTCCGTCCGCCACGTCCAGCACGACCTGGATCAGCGCACGCACGGCCGCGCCGGTACCGCCCTTGGGCGTGTACCCGTAGGGCTCGCCGCGGTGAAACGCGGGCCCGGCGATGTCCAGGTGCGCCCAGCGCACGTCGCCCGGGACGAATTCCCGCAAGAACAAACCGCCGACCAGCATCCCGCCATTCCGGCTGCCGGTCACGTTGGCGATGTCGGCCACCGCCGAGTCCAGTCCGTCACGCAGTTCGGCGGGCAGCGGCATCGGCCAGGCGGGCTCTCCCGCCCGCCGGGCGGCGTCGACGACGGCGTCGCGCACCTCGTCCCCGTTGCCCATCACGCCCATGATCCGGGGTCCGAGCGCGACCAGCTGCGCACCGGTCAGCGTGGCGACGTCCACGACCAGGTCGGGAAAGTCCTCGGCGGACCGGGCCAGCGCGTCGGCCAGCACCAGGCGCCCCTCGGCATCGGTGTTCAGCACCTCCACGGTCCTGCCGCCGTAGATCGTGATCACGTCGGAGGGCCGCTGCGCGGTGCCGCTCGGCATGTTCTCGGCCAGCGGCAGGTAGCCGATCACGTTCACGGCGGGCCGCAGCGCGGCGATCGCCGCCACCGCGCCCAGGACCGCCGCGGCGCCGGCCATGTCCGACTTCATCGCCTCCATGGACCTCGGCGGCTTCAGCGACAGTCCCCCGGAGTCGAACGTGATGCCCTTGCCGGCCAGCACCACGGTCTTCGTCGCGCCGGGATCGGCGTAGGCCACCCGGACCAGCCGCGGGGGGTGCGCCGAGCCCTGGCCGACGCCGACGATCCCGCCGTAGCCTGCCTCGGCCAGCTCCCGCTCGTCCAGCACCTCGAAGGCCAGGCCGGCGGCCTCGGCGACGCGCTGCGCCAGCACGGCGAAGCTGGCCGGGTACAGGTCCGACGGGCCGGTGTTGACCAGGTCGCGCACCAGCGTGACGGCGTCGGCCAGCACCCGGCCCCGGTCGGCGGCCGCGTCGTCCCCGCCGACCAGGATCAGCTCGGTGTCCCGCGGCTTGTCGCCGTTGCTGCGATACCGGCGGAAGGCGTAGCCGCCGAGCAGCGCGCCCAGCGCGACCGCCTCGGTCTCGGCCGCGT
>JASHUI010000409.1:0-3532 GCA_030040095.1 Streptosporangiaceae bacterium
TAGCCGTAGGGGTTCTTGGTGTCGGCCAGGTACTGCTGGTGGTAGCTGTTTGGGCCTGAATGTCGCAGGAGTTGCCCTGGCTGCCGACGGGCTACAAATGATCTTTGTTGTTTAGAGCAGCGCGCGCAGCTCGTCCGCGCTCATTCTGGCAGCACGCAAGATGGACGCAAGCGTGCCCGGCCGTACCTCGTCATGAAACGGGATGATCACCGTATTCGAGCCGCGGCGTAACTTGCAGTGGCTCCCCTGGTGCTGATGACCTTGAAGCCGTCATTTTCCAGAGCCCGGACGATACGGGCGCCCGAGGCGACCGGCAGCCGCTTGGGGCTCACGCAGACAACCGGATCTCGATCGGTGCGACGATAGGTTCCCGCGTGTCGGGCGCAGGCTCGTCCTCGAAATACAGCTCCAGCGCCTCACGCAGGTTGGCCAAGGCCTCATCGATGGAACGCCCTTGGCTGGCCACCTCGACATCAAGGCAACGCGCCACGTACCAGTCCCCATCCGGGGTCACGGTAGCGGTCAGCCTGACGATGCGGTCCATGGGCTGAGCCTACTCGGCTCAGCCCTTAGTCCGGCGACCCCGATCGGGCAGGACACGCCGGTGCCGTGGTCGGGGCAATAGCCGTAGGGGTTCTTGGTGTCGGCCAGGTACTGCTGGTGGTAGGGGGACCGTCAGACCTCGGCAGTGGCGGCCGAGATGCTCCAGAGCCTAACTAGCCGAGGTCGACGCCCAAGGTCATCGCCACTTGCCAGGCCGCTTGTAAATTTGACCTGTAGCCTGATCACCGACCGTGTCGGGCAGCAGTGAGTTGCGCAGATCAACTGCGGCAACGGTGAAAGCGCCCGGGATGAGCGAGCGAATCTCGAACGAACTGCGGCGCGGCGGGAACACCGTGATCATCCCTCGCCGCGGGTTTAGGGATCGGGCAGTCCGAATAGCCGGGCACAGATCGCTATCGGCAGAGACGATTAGCGCAAGGTCAGATGCTCCCGCTGCCGCGTCGGCAACGATAGAGACCGCGATGTTGACGTCGGTCTCCTTCTCTTCGTAGGAAGTCCAGTTGCTGCCGCACTGACGGCACGAGATGTTCTTGCTCTGGTACCGGCCAAGAACAACCTGAACAAGCCCGCCGCTGTGAACGCTGAGCGCATCAAGGTAGGTTCGCTGCCGAGCGAGGGCTCGCTGATCATCTCGAACCATCGCGGTGAAGTAACGGATCACTACCAGCTGGTCGCGGGGCCGGATCCGCTGAACCAGGCGCTCAAGGTCGAGCCACAGGTACCGCCGACGGTACTTGTCGTGGAGCCCATGGTAGAGATTGAACCCGTCTACGTAGGCGATGACGGTGGCCATGACGCTCCCTGGAACATACTTTGACTGGCTCTGGTTATACTGACCACAACCCCGCCGGTCCTCGGACCGGCCTGACGGCCCCGCAAGGGGCCGTCGTTTTATCTACCGGTGCTCCGTACTACGTACGGGGATCATCACGAGCCGCGGTATGGAAGCGTCAACCTCCAACGCTGCGGGCTGACGGCAGGAATCAGCTCGGCGACTCCTCGCTTCTGCATCGCTGCAAGCGCCGTCCGGATGTTGGGCTCATCGCCGCGATCAAGATGTTGTGCGATCTGACGAGGAGAAACGCCCATCTCACTCCTCATCCCTGGCACGTCGGCTACCTGTCGCTGCAACGAGCCAAGATTCGCGTCATCGAGCGACCGTGTCCCGGCTTGGCTCGACAATCCAACCTCAAGCTCCTGAGCCAGATCGAGCGCAGCGACGCCCAGAGCTCGGAAGAACCGGGCATATGCCATGTCAGTAGGCGACGGGCCCCTCTTGTCCACGGCAGATGATCGTATCTGCATAATGTTAAGACTGTCAAAAATTTATGGACTCTCATGTTCTGATCAGCCTGCCGCGTCACGCCCGCCGCTCCTGAACCAGCGCACATGCGAGAGGCGGGCCGCAAGGCTGCGTCCTGCAACCCTGAGACCCGCGGCACTCACTCACTGCTTGCGGCAGACGCCTTCGGGCCCCTAGCCCTCAGCGCGCGCCACGCCCACTGGGCAGGACACGCCCGTCCCGTGGTCGGGGCAGTAGCCGTAGGGGTTCTTGGTGTCGGCCAGGTACTGCTGGTGGTAGTCCTCAGCGAAGTAGAACTCCGACGCCGGGACCACCTCGGTGGTGATCTCGGCGTAACCGGCCTCGGCCAGCCGCCTGGCGTAGGCGGCCAGGGACTCCTCGGCCTGCGCCTTCTGCTCGGGCGAGTTGTAGAAGATGGCCGAGCGGTACTGGGTACCGTGGTCGTTGCCCTGCCGCATGCCCTGGGTCGGGTCGTGCGCCTCCCAGAACGCCTTCAGCAGGTCCTGGTAAGAGATCCGCTTCGGGTCGAAGACCACGCGGACCGCCTCGGCGTGCCCGGTCCGGCCGCTGCAGACCTCCTCGTAAGTCGGGTTCGGCGTGAAGCCGCCCTCGTAGCCCACCGCGGTCGTCACCACGCCAGGCATCTGCCAGAACAGCTTCTCGGCGCCCCAGAAGCAGCCGAGCGCGAACTCGGCGACCTGCGTGCCCTCGGGGTATGGCGGCCGCAGAGGAGCGTCGAGCACTTCGTGACGCGCGGGCACCGGCATCGGCTGGGACCGGCCGGGCAGCGCCTCCTCCGCACCCACCATGCGGGTCTTCTGGAAACCGAACATTGCCGCCTCCTAACGTGAAACCGGTCTGGCGCGAACACCGCCAGGGGCGGTGAGTGCGCCAGGTCCCAGTCAAGCCGATCCGTTCCCAAGGAAGCGAACCGGGTTCTGAGCCACGGAATTCCCGGCGCCGTTGGTTCCGATAAACCAATAAAAGTGGCATCTCAGGTTATGGCGGTGGCAAGGGCTGACGGTCACGGCCAGCGCCGTCTTACCGGGCGGCGCCGGGGCGGGGGGTGGCTGGCAGCCGCGCCGCGGGCGGGAGGTCGCTGGCAGCCGGCCCCCAGGAGCGCGAGAAGCCCGGCAGCCCGCAGCACCACGGGGCGCCCTCGCAGCCAGCACTATGAAGCTGTCCAGTACGCCCGGGTGGCTGGCAGTCCACGTCCGGATCGGCTGCGGGTTGTGGCTGGCTCGATGTCCTCGGCGGCCGCTCACGGCTTCGGCTGGGTTCTCCGGGCAATGGCTCTAGCGCCTGTGGTCCCCTGGTGATGCCCACGCGATATAGGCCGCTCGCGATGGCTATCGAACCGGACGTCGCCGGACACTACCCGGCGAGGCCGTCTTTTCTGCCCCCGAACCGGAAAGCGTGCGCGAGCGCAGGTTATCGGCTCTGGCCTGGACGGCCCGGTTGACCAGGACGAATCGGCGAACCGGCCGATTGGCGCGATGTTCGCTACTCGATTCAGGCCCGGCAACCCCGCGCAGGCTGGCACCATGCTCCTGACCGGTGGCAACAGTTACATAACGGCGGTTGACTGCGCACGGACGGCCATGGTGCCATGCTGTTCAAGTTCTGCACGCATGTTCGCAGAGCGAACAGGACCACCTGTCCGCC
>JASHUI010000410.1:0-7376 GCA_030040095.1 Streptosporangiaceae bacterium
CCCTGCTACGCCTAGTAGTCGCTTCCGGTCCATTGCCGATCCTTTGCTGTCCTTTGTGGCGAGTCCGTCCTGCACGGGCCCCTTCACGCATAATGAATGCGGACGGATTGGCCGTCAAGATATGTACTCGTGATACAATAGTTATCTGAACTGAACACTTGTCGGGGTTGTTTCCTCTGTGACGAAACTTGGGCGCAGTAGTCCTCCAGCCGGTGCGCCCAGAGATCATGGAAGTGATTGTCCAGCGATCACGAGCTGATCAGAAGGCTCTGCCGACGCCACTCGGGCTCATCGACTGGCTGACCAACCTTCGATGTAACGCGCTCGTGCACCCCATACTTGGCGCGTTCGGGCTCGTCCGCCCTCCAGACCGCAGATCACGCCCCGCCGACCAGTGATCGCGCTTCTGCGGGGCCGACCACGAGATCGTGGAGGTCGCCGCCCACCTCGAGTCGACCCGATTGTCCGAGCCCGCCGATCTTCACCGGCTCGAAACCTGCCGTTCGGATCAACCGCTCGACTTCCTCGCCGGCCGGGTCATCGTCGGTCGCGTAGAAGAGGACGGCCGGCTCCGGTGACCGGTTGCTGGCGGACTCGAAGAGATCGGCCGACATGCTTCCGAACGCCATGGCCAGCCACGTCCCCGGCGGCAACCACCCGGCGACTACCTCGCCGGCGGACTGCCCTTCGGGCAGGAGGCGGTAGACGTTACCGTGCGCGTCGGTACTGACCGGGTTGCTCGGAACGACCACCACCTTGCCGGCCAGCGAGTCGGCGATCTCGTCTATGACGCTCTTCAGCACGGTAAACCGCAGCGCGAAGACAACGGCATCGGCGCCCTGCAGAACGTCGTGGTTGTCGACGGCGACGACCGCAGCGCGACCGATTTCTACAGCCAGCGTTCGTGCCGACTTAGTGTCGGCACTCGATAGCCGCAGGGTCTCGCCACCCGAGGCGAGCTGGCGGGCGATGGCCGATCCGATCCCCCCGGTGCCGATGATCGCGGTGGTCATGACCCAACCTCCTCAGCGTCACGCGGTGGATCGAGGCTCGGTGCCCGGAGGGCTGACCGCCGTCGATTCGACGGGGCATTGCCGCTGACCTCGGCATTCACTCGGAATCGCCGGCGCGCGTACTCGGTGGCCAGTGAGCGGGCGACCAGTCGCCCTCTGGGTCGGTCGTCTGCCCCACTTCGATCAGATGACCGTCGGGATCGCGGATGTAGCAGCGGATCTCGTACTGGTGCTGCTTTGGCGGCGTCAGGAACTGAGCACCCCGGGCGCTCCACTCGGCATACAAGGCATGGATGTCTCTGACCCGGATATTGAGGAAACTGCTGACCCGGTCGGGATCGCGTGGGGTCTCCAGGGTGACCGACGGCTTGTCGTCGGTAGGGCCTCCGCCGACATTGATGATGATCCAGCTGTTGGCCAATGCGACATAGGTCACGTCTCCGGAAAACACCACCCTGCCGCCGAGCACTTCGGTGTAGAAGCGCCGAGAGCGCTCGACATCGTCCGACACGATGAAGTGGGCCAGCACAATTCCCTCTGGCGGTGGTGGGAACTCGGCCATCTGGCACCTCCACTGGTGGGGCGTCACCCCGCGAATGACGGGGCCTGCAGGAGATGTTACTAGGAGTAGGCGTCCGGTCTCTTTCCGCAGTCGGCATGGCGGCTCGTACCGCGGGCGGCAGCGCAGGCGGCGCCGACAGCCGAGCGCGATTCAGCGGCGATGACGCGAGTCTACGAGAGAACTCCGAGACGCTGCCGTCCGTTTCACAGCCAAGCTCGCCGACCGGGCCGGATCGCTCGACCGCCCGGAGTTTGAGATCATCTACGAAATGCCTGCCGAACGCCCGCTCACCCGTCAGGCTGGGACCATGCACATCGGCTGCATCTGGGCGGGGACCGGAGGCGGGGGCCGAAAATCACGAGAAACGGCATCGTGGTTTCCAATACCGGACCAAATATCAGCTTTGTGAGGATCAATGAGCAAGTCACCCATCGCGTGGCTCGACGACGTGGCGAAGCATGACTATGACGCGGCGTACAATTACTTGTCGCTGAAGTTCGATGAGAAGCGCGCTGACGAGATCGTAGACCGCATGAAGAAGGCCAAGCTGACCGCGCGCCGCGCCAACGACATTCTGCGCGCCACCGGCCTGCCCGTACTGCCGCTGACTGATCCCGGCGTCCAGCGCGACCTGCTCAAGCTGCTCAACGGTGAGAAGCTGTCACCCGTCCTCGTATGCGATCAGAAATCCGGCGCGGACATAGCTGACGGATATCATCGCGTCAGCCTCGCCTATAACATCGACCCGTTCATGAGCGTGCCGTTGAGGCTGGGCTAGCAATCGTGGGCAGTAAACAGGCAAGGCCGGGACCGCGCTGTCCGGCGCGGGAGTGACCGCTGGCTCCCGGTCTGGGCGACGCGCGCCGTCGCGGGCCGAGCCGGGTTCGGGCTCGTCCGGGACAGCTTGACGCCTGGCGCGCTGACCCTTACCGCCGTCGCCATGCCCGGGCACTGTCTGCGGTGAACCGGAGCGGAGACGATCCCAGCGGACGGCGCCTGGGGGCGAGCCGTCCTGGCCTGGCGTTGCGAACTCTGGCGGGGAGCCCTCCCCACCCGGGGAGCCCTCCCCATGACAATCTCGCTGCACTTGCCGAATATTGCCGGCATGCGCTCAATTAGTTTCGCCGCGGCCGCCGCGGCCACCGCCATTGGCACCCTGCTGGTCGCTGGTTGCAGCACTGCTAGCCGACAAGCATCTCTGCATGCGACCACTACGACGGTTCCGACCGTCGCCACCACCGGCCCAGCAACGGGAACGCCGCGGGCAGTTGCCACCGCGACAGCTCCCGGAATCCCGATCTCCGTCGAATCCGACAGCCAGATGAAGGCCGAGGGCAACAACGGCCCGTCCTCTGCGATACTTCTTCCGACCTCGTGCCGGCTGGCTGGCACGACCATAACCGCCGAGGGCATGTACACCAATGGCGGATTCGTTCCCAACGTGTACAACCGCTACGGCGACATCATCGTGCTGTACGTACTCACCGCCCCTTCTCCTGGCTATGCGAATGGGATACAGCTTGGGGCGTCAGATGTCAGCGAGTCCCCTTCGGTGGGAAGCCGCGCCCCATGGCACGTGAGCCTCTCCATCTCCCCGTCCGTTGGCATACCCTCCCGATGCGTCGTGGCAGCACAGCCAACTCACGACGGTCAATTCGCGCCCTAGTCACCAGAAATGACTGGCCGTGTCCTCACGGTGCTCAGTCGCCGGAACGTGCGCTGCGGTCGGATCCCTGGCGGGCTGGTCTTAGCGGGCCTCGATCGGCTCGCGGAACCACGGCAGCCGGGGGCCCGGCCGCAGCGGCCGACAGAGGCGTTCAGGATGCGGGCCGGAAGCTGGTCACCACATGCGGCCACATGCTCGCGTACACCGCGCGCCACTGACTGGCCGGGCCATATAGCTCAATGGCGTAGGCAAGCTGGCCCGGCCGGACGATGAAGGTCCGGTCGATGACGCGGACGCGGACGCCCTGGTAAATGTCGATGAACTGCCAGTCAGCGGCGTTGTAGCCGCGGTAGCTCACCCGGCGAATCGAGATCTGCTGATAGGAGGAATCCGTTTCAGCCTTCCCGGCCGCCTGGTTCCGCCAGTCGGCCAGGGCACTGGCCTGCGGGTGCCTGCTCCACGCGACCATCAGGACAAACCCGCTGGGCGTCCCGGTGAACTGAACCTGGCTGGGCGTCGTCGAGGCGACGGCCCAGCCAGGCGGCAGGCCGACAGCAAACCCGCTGGGGTCGTGGTAGGTATGCCAGCGGGCCGCCGACACCGCTCGCCCGGGCGCCGTCTGACCGGTGCCAGCCGCATGCGCGCCAGGTACGTGGCGGGGCTGCACGAGCGTGAGGAACGCGACGGCAGCCGCGGCAACCGCGACAACCGCTGTGGCAGCGATCACCAAGCGCCTGCGGCGCCTGCGGCTCCGGACGACGCCCGTCCGACCGGGCGGCCTCATCGAGCGCGGCAGCGCCGAGGGCCTGGTGGTGGCGGGTTCGGCGCGAACACCGCCGGGTCCGCCGGGGGCGAGGCCGGCTGCCTCCCCTTCGATTCTGCGGTGCGATGCTCCGGCCGCGACCAGGGCCTCGTACCGGCCGACGCCGGCTGCGCGCTGGAACGCCGCCATGAAGTCGCCGCAGCTGCTGAACCGATCACCGGGCGACTTGGCCAGCGCCCGGCCGAGGACCGCATCCAGCTCCGCGGGCAGCCCCTGACGGCGAGCCGATAGTGGCGGCGGAAGCTCGGACATGTGCGCGGTGAGGACGGCCATGACCTTGTCACGGGGGAAGGGCGTCCGCCCGGTGAGCATCTCGACGGCGGTGCACGCCAGCGCGTACTGGTCCGCCCGCCCGTCGACGCGCCGCCCTGTGATCTGCTCCGGCGCGGCATAGTCGGCCGTTCCCAGGAATGTCCCGGTGCCGGTCAGCGTAACCGCCCCCGCTGTGGCCTTCGTCAGCCCGAAGTCCGCCAGGTAGACGTGGTCCGGCCGGCCCTTGCGAACGTCCATCAGCATGTTCCCGGGCTTGACATCGCGGTGCACCAGCCCAGCGGAGTGCGCCGCGTCGAGTGCGGACGCCACCGATACCAGGATCGCGCAGGCCCGACCAACGCTCATCGGACCCTCGCGGGCCAGCAGCGACCGAACGTCGCCGCCCGCGACATACCTCATCGCGATGAACAGCACGCCGGCCGAGTCACCGGCCTCGAACACCGGGATGATGTGCGGGTCGTCCACGGCCGCCGCGGTCTTCGACTCGCGGACGAACCGCTGCCGGAATTCCGCGTCCGAGGCTACGGACGGGGCCATGATCTTCAAGGCCACCGGCCGGCCGAGCTGATCGTCACGCGCCCTGAACACCACCGCCATACCGCCGTGGCCGATCTGCTGCTCCAGCACGTACTTGCCGATCCGGGTGCCAGGGCGGAAGTGGCTCTCCTCCCATGGCGGGTCGCTGACCATTCCACCTCCGGCCGGGCCGCCGTGTGTCCAAACCCACGTTATTGTCGCGCATCAACCGAGCTGGCCGGCACGTTCCCTGCCTTGCGGGTCACTGGTCATGAACGCTGACGTCACGCCGGAGTCCTGGGCTGCGGCGAGGGATACGCCGCCTGCGAACCGGTGTCCCGCTGCGGTTTCAGTCCCGTCGGTGCGGCCCACGGTTCTCGCCGCCGACGACGGACCCGCTGGCCGGCGCTTGCGACCACGGGCGCGCAGACGGGGACCTTCGCCCCTGTGCCGGCAGCCGCGCCGCGGCGTGCAATGAGTCGGTGAGCAAACCACATGACCTGGCTAAGTCCATGGATGAGCCGCCGGAGATCGGCGGGCCTAACGTGTTCCCGCTGTCCTGGCACCGGCAGACCGGCAAGATGGAGGAGATCTGGCGCGCTTCGCTGCGCGAGGCATGGGACCCGCAGGCGCTGCCCTGGGACTCCTTCGACCCCGGTCAGTACACCTGGGAGCAGCGCGAGGCGATCGCCTACTGGTGGACGCTGCTGAGCGTCTTCGACGCCTCGGCCCCGCCGGTCTTCGCCGAGGCGCTGATCAAGACCTATGAGGATCACGAGGAGGACGCGGTCCGCCGCTGCTTCTTCTCCGTGACCAGGGACGAGCAGAACCACGAGCAGATGTGCGGGCTGGCGATCACCAAGCTTCTCGAGCACCCGGACCCGCTCACCTACCAGCCGCACACCGAGCTCGGCCGCAAGCTGCAGCGAAACGCCCGGTGGCTGTACTACAACGGGGCCCGCTACTGGGAGGGGTACAAGAAGGCGGTTCCCCGGTACGACCTCGCCGTGCTGTTCAGCTCGTTCCTGATGGGCGAGATCGCCGCCGCGACCGTCTTCCACCGGATGGCAGCCGGGGCCAAGGAACCGGTTTTCGAGCAAGGATTCCGGAACATCGGCCGGGACGAGGGCCGCCACATGGCCATATGCCTGACGCTGATGCAGCGGGACTACCCGAAGCTGACAACGCAGGACCGCGGCATCGTCACCAAGCAGATTCGCGCGGGATACCTGTTCTTGTCCGCGGTCTTGTTCGAGCCCCCGGAGGACTTCTGGGATCTGCCAGGTGACTTCATCGAAGTGCAGCGGCAAGGCGAGCAGATCGCCCGCGAGGCGGGCTTCTTCATCCCTGAGTACGAGGCGAAGAAGGAGAACTGGCGGCAGGCGATCCTGAACCTCAAGGGCGTGCTCGACCGCTACGACATTCCCTTCCCCGCCATCCCCGAGGTCGGCATCGACGGGCGCGAGGTCACCGATGTCGACATGGATGCCATCATCCCGGTCTTCTGATGGGCGTCATCCGGCTCAGGCCATCGGGCCACGAGGTCGCCGTCGAACCCGGCGACTCGGTGCTGACGGCGCTGGAGCGGGCCGGGTATGCACTGCCGAACAACTGCCGGGCCGGGGCCTGCGGCGAGTGTAAGACCAGGGTGCTGGCCGGTGAGTTCGATCAGGGCATGGTGTTCTCAATGGCCCTGTCGGACGAGGACAGGGCGGCCGGCTACGGGCTGATGTGCATGGCCAGGCCGCTGTCGGAGGAGCTGGACATCGAGTTCGGCACCGGCGACGCCCGGCCCCGGCTGTTCCCGCCGCGCACCGGCGTGCCGTTCGTGCTGTGTGACCTGATCTCCCGCACACCGCGAATAGCCGAGCTGCGGCTGCGCCCCCTCGGCGGCCCGCTGCGGTACTGGCCGGGCCAGTACGTGCTGCTCGGCGACGCCGCGGCGGGAGCGCCGCCACGCTGCTATTCGATCGCGAACGCGCCCCGCCCGGACGGGGAGCTGAGCCTGCTGGTCAGCCGGATGCCCCACGGGTCGACCAGCCGCTGGGTGCACGAGGCGCTGACGCTCGGGCAGCGCGTGCTGCTGGACGGGCCATACGGGACCTTCGTGGGGGATCCGGCTACCGAGACGCCGGTGGTGTGCCTGGCCGCCGGATCCGGGCTGGCCCCGATCCTGGCGCTGGCCGATGCCGCGCTGCGGCGCGGCTTCCCGCACCCGGTGACCCTGGTGTTCTCGGCATCGACCAGCGCCGACGAGCTGAACGTCGGGCTGATGCGATGGTGGGAACAGACACACCGGAACTTTCGCTTCATCGTCACTCACACCAGGGGGCCGGCCAACGGCATGCCCGCCAAACGCATCCCGCAGCTACTCCCCGACCTCTTCAGCAGCCTGGCCAGCACCAGCGTGTTCATCGCGGGCAGCCCGCAGTTTGTGGACGACTGCATAGCCGCGGCCAAAAAGCTGGGCGCCGAGGATCACCTGCTGCACACCGAAAGCTACGTGCCGCAGGACCAGCCCGC
>JASHUI010000411.1:0-3337 GCA_030040095.1 Streptosporangiaceae bacterium
CCGCTGACGGCCGGGCCCTCCCCCGGCCCGGCACCTGCGACCGGGCCGGCCGCGGCCAGGCCGGAGAGCACGCCCGCGAGCAGGCTCAGCCCGTAGCCCTTGTAGCCGCCGAAGGGCAGCATCGCGCCGCCCCCGAGCGGGTCGTCCGGGGGCACCGGCCGGTCACCCGCGCCGCCGACCAGCACGCCGGGGGGCACCTCTCCTCCCGCCGCGGCCAGCAGCGTGAGGTCGTAGTACGCCATGGCCGAGGTCGCCATGTCCAGCGCGAACGGCGGGTCGCCCGGGCAGCCGAACGCTATGGGATTGGTGCCGAGCAGCCGTTCCCTGCCGCCGTGCGGCGCGACCAGGGCATCGGCTTCATCGGCCACCGAGCCGACGGTGACCAGGACCGCGGCCGACTCCGCCGCGCCATCGAGCACGTACCCGCCCAGCCGGCCAACGTGCCCGCACCGCACCAGGTGCGCCCCGGCCAGCCCGTGCTGCCTGGCCTTCTCGATGACCAGCGACAGCGTCCAGGACAGGGCGTAATGCCCGAAACCGTGCCGGCCGTCCGCGACCAGGTACGCCCCGCGATCTTCGACGAGGGCCGGCCAGGCACCGGGACGCAGCTGGCCCGCGTCGATCGCGTCCAGGTAGGTCGGCAGCATGGCCAGGCCATGGCCGCGATGACCGGCGGCGTCGGCCCCGACCAGGTGCCGCGCCACCGTCGCCGCCACCGGGCCGGGAGCGCCCACCACGGTCAGCAGGTCGCCGGCCCACGCGGTGAGCTGGGCTACCTGGTAGAGCCGCGAGCCGGGCGCGCTGCGCACATCAGCCGACGTCGCCATCCGGATGCGTCCCATTCGAGAGCTTGGAGCGGTCATAGGGGTCGGACATGGCCACGACCACGCGGCGCGTGCCCGTGTAGGGCTCGCGTCCGTGCGACACCAGCATGTTGTCGATCAGCAGCACGTCGCCCTCGCGCCAGGGGAAGCTGACGGCCGCCTGCTCGTGGGCGACTCCGATGGCCGCGATGTCGTCGCCGCCGATCGGGGTGCCGTCACCGAAGTACACGTTGCGGGGCAGGTCATCGGCGCCGAACGTGGCCAGCATGGCCTGCTGCGCGGCGGGCTCGAGCGCGGAGATCTGCCACGCGTGGACCTGGTTGAACCACACCTCCTCGCCGGTGACGGGGTGGCGCACCACGGCGTCGAGCACGTGCTCGGTGCGCAGCACGCCACCCGGCCGCCACTGCCAGGTCATGCCGGCCCGGCGGCAGTAATCCTCCACCGCCTCGCGCTCGGCGGTCTGGAACGCGTCCTGCCACGGGATGTCGAAGCCCTCGTGATAGGTGCGGACGTAACGGATGCCCCGCGAGGCGAACCGCTCCCGTACCGCGGGATCGAGCAGCCGCAGGATACGGCGGTTGTCGCCCACCGGAGTGGCTCCGCCGGTGGCCGACGCGGTCAGGCAGCTGAACCACAGAGTGCGCGGCCAGTAGTGCGAGTACGCGCTCTCCGGGTGCAGCGGAATCGTCCGCTCCGGCGGGTATTCGGTGGAGGAGTAGACCTTGCCGCTGACCACGTGCCGCGGCGTCGAGCGCTCGTAGTAGTCCAGCATGTCCGGCGAGTACGCCCGGACGACGCGCTCGAACTCGTCCGCCGTACCCACGGCGAAGCCCCGGAACAGGATCGCGCCGGCCCGGTGCAGGCGGTCGGTGAGCGCGTCCCGGTTCGCCTCGATCCAGGCGGCCAGGTCCACCTGGGTCTGGGACGGCTCGGCCAGCACCGGCAGCGGCTCGCCCGCCGTCAGGTGACCGAACCGCACCAGCGAGCCGCTGCTGACCCGGATCGGCTTCACCGCCGTCCCGCGCATCGCGGCGAAGCTCTTCAGGCGCGACTGGAGCCGGTCCTCTGCAGCCACCTTCCGCTCCTCCTCGTCGTGTTCTTCGATCTGTCGTCGCAGCTCGCTCAGGCGGCCGTCGGGACGGGCCGCGACGGCCTCGAGCAGCTGGCAATACCGCCGCAGGATCCTCTCCGCCGTGGCCGGGAGGAACACGTCGGTGCTGTATTCGAGGGCCGCGCTGAGGCCGTCCGCGGCGTTGCTCAGCGCCAGGTTCAGGTCGAACTTCGAGCTGCCCCGGTCGCTCTCCACCAGCGTCAGCTTGATTCCCGGCGCGGTCGCGACCGCACGAGCCGCGTTGTGCAGCACGAACCAGTTCTGCACGAGCGGCATCCGGCCCTGGGCCCGGCTCGGGCGCAGCGCCTCCACCACCTTCTCGAACGGGGCGTCCTGGTTGGCGAACGCGTCCAGGGCGGTGGCGCGCACCCGCCGGAGCAGGTCGGCGAAGACCGGGTCGCCGTCGGTCTGGACCCGCAGCACCAGGATGTTGACGAAGCAGCCGACCACGTCGTCGAGCTCGGCCTGGTTCCGGCCCGCCACCGGCGTCCCGACCACGATGTCGTCGTGGCCGCTGAAGTGCGACAGCAGCGTGGCGAAGCAGGCCAGCAGCACCATGTAGAGGGTGGCGCCGGAGCGCTGCCCGGCAGCCTCCAGCCGGCCGACCAGGCCGGGTTCGATCGTCCGCGCTATCCGGTCGCCGCGCGGGCTCGGACTCGGCGGACGGGGGAAGTCGAACGGCAGGTCGATCTCGAACGCCGCGCCGCCCAGCCGCTCCCGCCAGTGCCCGAGCAGCTCGGCCAGCCGCTGCTCGGTCAGCCATTCTCGCTGCCAGGCGGCGTAGTCGGCGTACCGGACCGGCGGCGGCGCGAGGTCGGGCTCGCCGCCGCCGAGGAACGCCGCGTAGGCCTCGGCCAGCTCGCGCAGCAGCACGCCGACCGACCATTCGTCGATCGCGATGTGGTGGGCGTCCAGCAGCAGGGTGTGCCGGTCCGGGGCGGTGCGCAGCAGGCTCGCCCGCCACAGCGGGGGCCGGGCCAGGTCGAACGGGGTACTCGCCATGCGCCGGGAGTAGTCCGAGAGCAGCTCGGCCGCGGGCCGGCCGCTCTGGTCGGCGGTGAGGTCGAGCACCGAAAGCTCGACCGGCGCGGACTGCGCCACCACCTGGCCGGGCTCGTCGCCGGGTCCGGCGACGTACATGGTCCGCAGCGTCTCGTGCCGGTCGCCAAGGTAGGACAGGGCTTGCCGCAGCGGCTGCGCCGCGAGCGGGCCCTCGATCTCCACGGTCACCTGGACGTTGTGGCTGGTGTCGCCCGGATACAGCCGGTCGACCAGCCACATGCGGAACTGGGCGAAGGAGAGCGGATGGGGTCCGGGGCCCTCCACCCGGGCGATCGCCGGCCGCTGCGGCCCGGCGGCCGCCGCGGGCTGGTCGTGACCGGCCGTGGCCTGCTCCAGC
>JASHUI010000412.1:0-13577 GCA_030040095.1 Streptosporangiaceae bacterium
TGCGCCGGGCCCGGCGGCATGAACTCCACCGCCATCGCCGCCACCCGCCAGGCCGGCAGCGGCGCGCTCATCCGCCCCTCCGCCACCGCCGCCTCCTCCTCCGCCACCACGCCCAGATCCCCCGGCCGCCCGCCCAGCAACCCGCCTGCCGCCAGCGCCTCCAGCAACACCCGATAATCCAGCCCACCCGCAGCCACCACACACTCCACGCTGCCCGGCAGCCAGGCAACCCCCGGCCCGCCCGGGCCCGGCGACTCCTCATCGCGAGGTTCTGGCATCAGGGTCACCTCCTGCGCGGCCAACCGGCATTGCGTCTGTGACCACCGTATCGGCGGGCACCGACAAAACGGCCCGGCGATTGGCCAGTTAGAAAGATGAATCTAGAAAACTTTTTTGACTCAGCGATCTTTGTTCATCCAGCCTGCTCGCGGGTCTGAAGGCTGGTCGCCGCGCCACAGCGATGACGGGGGATGGCATCACGACGGCGGAGGGGACGGCGGGGGGCGGCGGCCCCGCCCCGACCCGGTTCCGGTTACCACCTGCGCCCAGGATCGGCCACCTGGGCGGGATGGCGGTCGGCGGCTTCGCAAACCGGCGGTTCGGGGGCGGCAGGCTGACCTCCGGGCAGATCACCACCCCGCACCGTCGGCCGGCGGCGCTGTCAGCCGGCGGCCGCGCGGGCCTGGAACCGGCCGGCCTTGCCGATCACGTCGTCGCTGTACAGCCTGAGCGCCTGGCACAGCGCGAACTCGGCCATGTATTCACGGAACGCGTCCAGCGACTCCTCGGCCAGGTTCAGCATGTGGCGGTTCGCGATGACCGCCGGACCCCGCAGCCGCTCGATCGCCCTGCCGACGACCGCCTCCAGGTCGGGCGGCTCGGCGACCTCGTCCACCAGCAGTCGCGCGGCGGGCTCGGTGGCCCAGACCCGGCGTCCCTGGAGGATCAGCTGACGGGCCAGCCGCGGCCCCGCGTACCGGGTGAGCCGGAGGTTGGAGGCCCCGGGCACGATGCCCTCGTGCGCGGCGGGCAGGCTGACGTAGGCGTCGGACGCGGCGATCACGTGATCGAGCGCCAGCAGCACCTGGGCTCCGCCCCCGATGGCGAAGCCCTCGACCACGCCCACCCAGGGCTTCTCGATCGACGGCGAGTCCCAGGGCGCGCCGTCGGCCACCACGCCGCGGATCAGCTTGTGTATGTAGCCGAGCTCGCGGCGCAGCAGGAAGTCGACCAGCGAGATGCGGCCGGCGTGCAGGGCCTTCAGGTTGATGCCCGCGCTGAACACCCGTCTGCCCCGGTAGCGGGGATGGCTCATCTCGCCCCCCCGCACCACCGCGACCTGCGTCCCGGGGTCGAGCAGCGCGAGGTCCACGGCCGTCTCCATGTCCTCCACCTGACGGTCGTCCTCAGCGTTCAGGCAATCGTCCCGGCACATGGTCAGGTGGGCGGCGCCGTCGATGCGCTCCACCCGCACCGAGCCCAGGCCGGCCAGCCCGGTCCTGGTGAACTCGGGCAGCAGCTGCAGGGCCCGGGGCGTCGGCCGCAGCATGGCCGCGAGCAGATGCGGGCCGGCCAGCGGCGAGCGCAGCACCTTGCTGAAGAAGATGCCCTGGTCTATCTCGTGACCCTCCTTGGCGGACTGATGCCGGTTTCGCTCGGCCTCGAGCTGGGCCGCGGCGGGCACCAGCCCGGGAAAGGCCGCGGCGGCCGCCTCGGCCAGCTGCGCCAGGCGCAGGTAGGCCGTGCGGCCGCCGGTGAGCTGGTCGTACACGGCGTCGGCATGAGCGTCGAGGAACTCGCAGCGAAGCGCTCGCGTGACCTGTTTCGCGGCGTCGGCCGTCGCGCGTTGTTCCGGCGAGCGCCGCTCCGGCTCGGGCAGGGAGGCCACCAGATCCTCGGTGCGCCTGGCCGCCTCGGCCAGCGCCAGGCGCGCGCTCACCAGGCTCCCCCGCACGGCCAGGACGTCGTCACGGTGTCCGGCGAGGGCAGCCCGGCCGGTCACCGGATCGACGCCCGGCGCAACGCGCGGTCGCAGGCGGCGAGGTGCCGGCCGAGGGCGTCCTCGAAGCTGACGCTGAGCGCCTCGAGCACCAGCTGCCGCCTTATCGCCACCTCGGTCCCCGGACAGGCGCCGGCCAGCCCGGCCGCCGCCGCCAGTGCGCTCGCGGCGTCGTCGGTCAGCTCGTCGACCAGCCGCAGCGCCAGCGCCTCGCTCGCCTCGATCGGGACGCCGAGCAACAGCGACCGGCGGATGGCCGCCGCCCCCGTTTGCCGGGACAGCCGGTACAGCGCCATGCCGGGCCAGGTGGCCCCGGCGGCGACCGGCACGACCAGGCGCACCGAGGTGTCCGCGATGCGGTAGTCCGTGGCGAGCAGCGCATCGAGGGCCGGGCCGCCGCAGTCGCCGCTGGCCACGGCGATCGTGGCCGCGGGCAGTCGCTCCAGCCGCCGCAGCGCACGCTCCCACTTGCTTACCAGGGCAACGTTCAGGTCCCGGGTCCACGACTGGTCCGGGGCACCCGACACGTGCACGACCACCGCGCGCGGATCATCGCTGTCCTCCGCGCTGTCGCACAGGGCCGCGACGGCCGTGACCGACTCGGCCGACAGGGGCTGACGGCCGTCGATACGGATCGTCAGCCCGCCGGCTTCCGCCGGGGCACCGGGGGGGTACGCCGGGCCGGCCGCCTGCGTGGCACGTCCGTCGGTCACCATCGGAGCAACGCCGCCTCGATCGTCGAACCGGGACCCATGGTCATCATCACGCCGTAGTCCCGCGGCCTGGTCACGCCCTCGGCGAGCAGCCGCTCGTAGGAGAACAAGAACGAGCCGCTCGACAGGTTGCCGTAGTCGCGCAGCACCGCCGTGGTGTGCCGGACGTCGTGGCGGGTCAGCCCGAGGTTGACCATGCATGCGTCGATGACCTTCTTCCCGCCGGAGTGCAGCAGCCAGTGACTGATGTGGCTGCGGCGCAGGCCGGCCCCGGACACCAGGCGATCGATGACCCGTTCCGCGTGAGCGCCCACCACGTACGGGACGTCCGGGTCGAGGAAGAAGCTGAACTTGCCCTGATCGGCGTCCCAGTCGTACCGCATGGCGCCGAACGCGTCGGTGATGATGTGGCTGGCGAACGAGAGGATCCGCGGTCCCGGGCCGCCGGGGGCGGCGCCTTGGGGCGGGCCGGCGATCAGGGCGACGGCGGCGGCACCGTCGCCGAACAGGCTGTTGACGACCGCGGTGCGCATGGACGAGTCGAACACGTAGGCGGCGGAGCAGGCCTCCGCGCAGAGCATGATGGCGAGCTGCCCCGGATGCGCGGCCGACCAGCCGGCCATCGCGTTCAGCGCGTTCAGGCCCGCGTTGCAGCCCATGCCCACGACATCCAGGCGGGCGCAGTCGGGCCTGATGCCCAGTTCGCGGATGAGCAGCGCGCTCAGGCCGGGGGTCAGGTACCCGGTGGACGTCACGCAGCACAGGTAGCCGATGTCCGGCAGGCCGGCTCCCGCGTTCTCCAGGCAGGACAGCAGCGCCCGCGTCCCCATGTCGACGCTGAGCGCGCAATGCTTGTCGAGAAGCTCGCCCTGGGTCTCCGGTACCCGCCTGCCGTCGGCTCCGGGTGGCGAGATCGTGAGGAAACGTCGCTGGATCGCGCTGCCAAGGAAGACCGAACGGACCTTCGGGTCGGTGATCGCGAAGGCATCGAGCAGATCCTGCTGCGTGTAGGGATCCCCAGACACAGCAGTCCCGACGCCAGCGATCCGCGCGACATCCGGGACCTGCTGAGCGCCGGGCGGGTTCGTATCCAGTACTTCGGGACGCGCCAGGCTCGCGTCGACAGTCATCGGTACGTCCACCCCCACCGGCGGGGCTTGCTGCGCACGCATGGTGTTGCGGCGATCATCTCGGTTCACCCTCCTCTAGGCGGATCTGATGGCGGCCGGCGGACCGGCCACGGCCCTCATGAGCCAATACCAATACAGCGGGCCAATACAGCGAGCCAATACTCGGTGACGACGGGCGCCTCGACTCTCGTTCACCGGCCCGGCCTCGCCGCGGCGACCTCGGGCGCGGCGGCCTCCGGCGCGGCGGCTTCCGGCACGGGGCCGACACCGGTGCCGGCACCCTGCCGCGCCAGCGCGCCACGCGCCTCGGCCTCGATGAAGCGCGCCAGCCGGGAAACACCCTCCACGACCTCATCCTGGCTCAGGTAGCTGGTCGACAAGCGGATCCTGCATTCACCGCCGCCAAGAGGATAGAAATAGGACATCGGCGTCCAGATAACCCCGAATTCCTGAGCGGAACGGGCCAGCGCGGCGTTGTCGGCCGGGAATGGGACCCGCAGGGTAAGGAAGAATCCGCCGCTCGGCCTGTTCCAGCGCACCGCGAGCGCCGCCCGCCGTTCGGCGGGGAAATGCCGGTCAAGCTGCTCGAGGGTGGCTCGCATCGCGTTCTCGTAGTAGGCGACCGTCTCCGGGTTGGCCCCGGAGATCTGCCCTCCGCAGCCGAGGATCATGCCGGCCACGGCGGCCTGGCTCAGCGGCGAGGTGTTCACCGTGACCATGCTCTTGATCTTGACAAGCTCGCCGGCCAGCAGTCCGTGGCCCCCCGCGCCGTCATCGACGATCTGGTCGGCGATCACGAACCCGAGCCTGGCCCCAGGGAAGACGCTCTTGGAGAACGAGCCAAGGTGGATCACCTTCCGCTCGCGGTCGAGGGACTTGAGCGTGGGCAACTGCCGCCCCGGACTGACCAGCCGGTAGGGGCTGTCTTCCAGGATCAGGAAGTCGTAGCGGCCGGCCAGCTCGAGCAGCGCCTGACGGGCCTGGAGGGACACGGTCATTCCCGAAGGGTTTGAGTGGTCGGGCACGAGGTAGAAGGCTCGGACCCGACGCCCGCGTTCCCTCTCGGCCAGGACCGCCGCCTCGATGTCCCCGCAGGAGAGCCCGTCCTCGCGCTCCTCGACGGCGGCCAGGCTGACGTCCAGCAGCCGTGCCGCGCCCGTGATGCCCACGTAGCACGGGCTGGAGACCAGCAGCACGTCACCGGGGCCGGCGATGATCGCGCGCAGTGCGAGCAGCATGGCCTCCTGGCAGCCGACGGTGAGCACGATGGCCTCCGGGGGGACGGTAACGTCCTCGTCCCGGGTCAGCGCGCGGGCGACCAGCTCGCGGATCCGCCCTGCGGTCGGGCCGTACTGGAAGAGCGCGTCACGGATCTGCTCCGGTGACGCGCCCTGGTCGGCGAGGTGGTCGAGGTAGCGGCGGATGTTAGTGAAGATCTCCTCGACGTCGAAGAAGCCATCGTACGGGCGACCGGGGGCGAACGACACGGCATCGGGATAGCGCAGCGTGATCTCGTTGAGGAAGTTCATCGTGTCCATGACCGGGTCGCGGACGCAGGCGTGCAGCGCCTCCCGGCTGAGGCCGGAGGTGCCGGGCGCGCCGTGGCTCATCCCGCGGCCAGCCGGTCGCGCTCCACCGCCTCGTAGAGGGCGCGGATGTTCGCGCTGCCGAACCCGCGAGCGCCCCTGCGCTGTATGAGTTCGTAGAACAGCGTGCACCGCTCGTGCGGAGAGCGCGTGAACACCTGCAGGAGATAACCCCATTCATCGCGGTCGGCCAGGACTTCGGCTGCCCGCACGTCGGCTATCTCCTCGCGCATGCCGATGAGCCGCTCGGCCAGCAAGTCGTAATAAGAGCCAGGGGTGGGCAAGAACGCCACGCCGCGCTCCCGCAACTGCCGAGCCGACAAGAGGATGTCGTCGACCAGGAAGGCCAGATGCTGAACGCCCGGCCCGCCGTTCCTGTCCAGGAAGGCGTCAAGCTGGCCTGCGCCCTTCTTCGTGTCCGGGGCAACCAGGGTGAAGGTGACGGTCCCTTCCTGATTGCGGACGACTACCGAGTCCATGGCGTTGTCACCGACGTCCACGTACTCGGAAGAGTACCGGTCAAGCCCGAAGGCGTTCAGATAGAAATCCGCGTAATCCGACAGCGCCGCGCCTTCCAGGCAGACCGCCACATGATCCAGCAGCCGTATGCGCCGCTCTGGTCGCGACGGCACCGCCGGAACCGCGGTCCAGTCGCGCCCGGGCGGCAGCCGGTGCCCGGCCGCCTCCGCGACGGGAAGGAGCGTATGGCGGACGCCGCCGAATGCCTGGACGGCCGGGTTCGCGCAGGGTGCGTCGGCGGCGGTCGCACCGGCCGCCATGGCGGTATCGCGGCTCGCGGCCACGTCGTCACAGGTAAGGGCGACGTCGGCCACCCCGTCCCCGTGCGCGTCAAGGAAAGCCCTGGTGGCGGGGCCGGCCGATACAACCAGTTGGGCCTCGCCTTGGCGAAGCAGCGCAGAATCCCTGTCGTGATCGGCGGCTTCCGCGATCTGGGCGAATCCCATCGCCGCCGTGAAGTAATCGACAACGGACAGTCTGTCGTTCGCGTACAACTCAACGTATTCAATACCGCGCACAGCCATAGGAAAAATCCCTTGCTAGCGGCTTGCCAATACAGATTGATCGGCTAGATGTCAGGCTCACACAGGAAGCATCCCCTGACAAGAGCAGCGATGTCCATTCTGCCGTTGGCTTTCCACCGCCCACTGCCAGAACGACTGGCTTAACTGATCGCCCGGGCCGAGGCCGACAGCCGTTGAGCCCGCGATTTCCTCAGGTCACGGACGACGTTGACCCGCTTGAGCCAGCGATCAGTCCCGTCGTGCCTTGCCTTGAAAGGCTTTCGGCCATGGACTACACGGAAGTTATCAATAAAACAAAAGTCCCCGCTCTCCATACGGAGATCGAAGATCTTCCTGTCCATTTCCCGGACGAGCAGATCCAGGGCCTCGCGGGCTTGCTCATCACCGCGTCCTACGCTCATGAAGTACGGGTCGGCCCTGATGTACGGCCGGTCCGGATCACCGAAAAGCACCGCCACGAGATCCGGATTACTCTGCATCGCCTCTATGCCCGAGAACATCGCGGCATCGGGTTTCGAATTATTTTTGGCCAGATGCGATTCGTCCGGGCTGATTGCGAACCGCTCCTGGAACAAAATCGATTTGATATTTTCGGGCAGCTCGAGCGCATCAACGTATCCGATCGTCGTGGCCGCAGCATAAGGGTTTCTCAGGCAGGCGAACGATATGAAGTCTCCGCGCAGAGGATGAAAGGCGTCCTCGGTGTGCCAAGTCAGCGGAGCTTCGCTGCTCGATCCCAGCTGCTCGTGTTCATGCCCCCTGATCGGCAGGACGTCGTGTATGAGCCTGCCATTCTGCTGGGTCGCCCACCCGAATGGGTCGCCGAGCAATGAACTCAGGAGGACCAGAAGCAACTCCTCGCGGTGAGCCGACGACGGCTTGGGACGGTCACGCCAGTGCCCGGGCGTGGGACCGAGACGGACCTGATCCACGACATAACCGGATATGCGCAGGACGCCGGACATCTGCTCGAGCCTGAATGCGTTCATGGCCAGCCGGATCCGGGTTGGCAGCTCATGGGCGAAGACCGTCGAACGGTACAGCGCCTCGTCGGACTCCAGGTCGCCGAGTGTGTCTTCAATGTCGTCCAAGAGCTGCATCAGTGCCTGCCGCTCCGTGGCGTCTAGCTCTAGCTCGTTCATGTGGATCTCTTTCTCTCTCTGCTTGGGGTCCGGCGGCGCATTCCCAGAACCGGGAGCGGCTCATGCGGTTCAGGGTTCAGAGGCTGGCACTCTCAGATCGGGCGGCCCGGGCCGCCTGCAGCGCGTGCCCGACCGCGGCATCGCTGGCGATGGCACCGAGCATCGTGCGCAGGTCGCGCGCTATGCCACGCATCGCGGCCCTGCTGAGAAGGTCTGCTGGGTAGTGCAGGCTGACGCCGACACGATCGCCGGCGTTGACAAGCAAGGTGAGGTCTAGCCTGACCCGGGCGGGATCCGCGTGGGCAACGGTGGCCCGCAGGCCGGGCTCCCATTGACCGGCTCCATACAACGCGTCCTTTTCGCAGAAGCCGTCAAAGGTCAACTCGAACTCCAGTGGGCGGCCGGGCTGGCCGCCCGATTCGACCGCCGCCAGCGGCGCGCCGTCGTGGACGCCGCCGCACCGGCCAACGGCCGCGAGCTCGGCCCGCAACTGCTCGATGACCTCGGTCTCGGTGGCATCGCGCGACACGTCGAGACCGATCGCCGCGTGCTGTTCCCGCGCAGCGGCGGGGATGGTCACCACCACGTGGTCACTGCGGGCCCGGCGCCCTAGCAGGCTGGCGAGGGCGGCGATGAGCAGGGTCGGCGCGGTCACCCCGATCAACGTGGCCGACGCCCGCATACCGGACCAGGTTTCCGCGGGGATCTCGAATTCAGTCGTTGTGGCCTGCCGGGGTGGTCTGGCCGGGCACGGCGGCGAATTCGTGACCAAATCGGCCGAGCGCCCCTCCCGGGCCGCCGCATAGCGGGCTGGCAATTCACTGAACAGTTGTTCAGCGCTTGCCTGCTCCCCAGCAGCCTTGTCCAGCACAAGGCTCAATATGTGATCAGTCTGATTGAGCCTGACCAGCCAGCAGCGAAACGGGGCCAAAGCGCCAGGATCGAATGAGATGAGCGATTCCTCGGCAAGGACGGTGGCAATGACCTCGTCGGCGGTCGCAATATTTCTCTGCTCAGCGCTCAGGTCGAGCAGCGGTAACGTAAATTGCGCCGACGGCCCTGCGCGCAGAAGCTGATGGTGGACGACAAGCGCCGAAAGTGCATCGCGCAGCGCCGAGACGTCCAGGGCTCCGGCAAGCACTAAGGCGACTTGAACCGCAGAATGCGGGGGCCGCGCGGCGACTGGACTGCGCCACCGGGCCAGCGAGCGATGTGCCGAGCACCCGGCAGGCCAGGCCCGACCCGGTTCCAAGGCGACCTCCGATCCGGTCTGCCGGAGGCATGTCTCGAACTACCCGGAACATCGGATCGGTGTCGTAGCCGAGAACCAGCCAACTTATCGCCGGCAGTATCCTCTCGTTGATCTGCGCTGCTTTTTACGTCTCCCCATGACCTTCTTTGTCCGCGAGGCACCGGAAATTACTCAAGCGGATAGTATCTCCATATTTGAGCGCTCACAACCACGCTCAGCCCGCCGTTCCCCGCTTTGCGTTACCGGACCCGATTTGATGATCAGGTCCGGCCATTCAGCCGTCGGCCAGCCCGGGGGTCTATAACTCGCGCGCGCTCGTCCAATTCCTGGGCAAAGCACAGCCACATCTGCGCGTACTGACGCGCCAGCTGGACCATCAGGACGGTGCAATGCGGAGGAACGGCATCGATTGCCCCGGACCACTCCCTGGCACCCACCGCATTATGCTGCAGCAACCGCAGGAGCCACCGTCCCTGCTCGTTGTGGCGCAGCGACGGGTCTCGCAGCAGCTTGGCCAGCGCCATCGCCGGAGCCAGCCGGACCACGCCCCGCGACCGCGATTCGTCAGGCCCGTGGCGCCCGGCCGACTCGCCAGCCAGGCCGGCGTCGCCGTCGGCGGCTGACCGGGATGACACCGGTTCCTCTCCCCTGGCCAGGCGCCTGCGCACATCGCCGGCGGTGGCCGGCGATACCCCGGCGGCCCGGGCGATCTCGCGCAGCGAGGCCCGCGGCCGTTCGGCCATGAGCTCGGCCACCCGGCGACGTCCGGCGACACCGTCCAAGGGCCGGACCTTGCCGTCGCGTCCGACCCGCGCGTTCAACTGCGACGCCTCAGCAGTTGAATGACGCCGGATCGCCGCCACGGTCTTGGCGGCCAGGCCGGCCGACGCGCCTATCGCCCGGTCCGACATGTACGGATGCGACACGATGATCCTGGCCGCGGCCGCGCGGCGGTCTGCCTGCGACAGCGGCAGGCCATGGGTCACGTTGGCCTCGACTGCCTTTAAGAACGCGTCCGCGGCACTGCCGTCGAAGAACTCAACCTCGATCGTCTCGCGACCGTTCAGCGAGGCCGCCAGCAAGCGGTGCATGCCATCGATCACGCGCATGGTGCGCCGGTCGACGAGAATCGGCGGGAGCGGGGATTCGGCCTCCGCAAGCCTGGCGATATGTGCCTTGTCTTCACCCGCTAGCCGCGGGGATTCCCCGGCTCGCAGCGAGAGCACCGGGACCGTGACCACCTCACGTGGACGTCCGTCGCGGTCCGTAGCAGTACCGGCCGCCTCGCCCTTGCGGACAAATTTAAATGAACTAGCATCTACTTGAGCCACACCCAGCCTCCGCCGATATTCCGGAGCAATCCCAAGACACAGTCTTGACGCCAACGGGTAATGGCCGCTAATAAATTATCGGCCAGTTCTGGTTATCGGTGTCCGCGGTCGTTCCCTCTCACACGTGTGCGCTCTTAACGGGATCATAACGGGCAGACGCGAAATCTGCTAGCTTGTCGGACTTTTATTGACACTTGAGGATAGTGATACTACGCTGTTGCTGCATAGCGGTACTATGCAGCAAGGACGGCGGCCTGCTTGTCAAGGCGACCTGGGCTGCGTCGCCGCCGGTCAGACGGGTCCAGACGGCTCCCGCCCGGACACCATCAGCTCCGGCCGGGACACCATCAGCCAGCGGCCGACCAGAACATGCCGTCGGCGGAGGGGACCAGTCCGCTGTCGAAGAGCGGGGTTTCCGCCTCGGCGTCCTCGCCCAGCACGGCCCGGGCCTGGACCTGCGAGCTTTCCTGCATCGCCTGCCGCACGACCGACGACTTGAACAGCGGCAGCATGCTCTGTTCCTGGCCGGCGACCACCTCGTCGATGGCGTCGGCGAACTCCTTGGACCGGTCCTTGAACCGCTGCGCCAGCGAGGACATCTCCGCGAATGCCGCTTCGCCAGACGACATGCCGCCGACCAGGTCGACGAACGACTCCAGCTCGGAATGCGTGTTCCTGGTGACCTTCTTGGCCGACCAGAAATACGAACTCTCACTGACGTGCATGTCATAGAACGACATTAGAAACTCGTAAAACACACCGTATTCACGTCGATACCTGAGCTCGAATTCCTTGAATGCGGCCTCTTCGTCCATCATCTGAGCCATAACACTGTTGATGGACCTTGCGGCCAGCAGCGCGCTGTAGGTGGCCAGATGCACGCCAGATGAGAATACGGGATCGACGAAGCAGGCCGCGTCGCCTATGAGAACCATTCCGGGGCGCCAGAACCTGGTGTTGTTGTATGAATAGTCCTTGCGCACCCTGATCTGACCGTATTTGCCTTCGGTGACCCGCTTGGCGTTTCCGAGGTAGTCCTTGACCATCGGACACTCGTCGATGAGCGCCTGCAACGCCCGCTCAGGGTCTCCTTGAACCTTTCGGGCCATCTCCCTGCGGACTACCGCGCCGACGCTGGTCAACGTCTCGCTCAGCGGTATGTACCAGAACCAGCCGCTGTCGAACGCCGCGGAGAGGATGTTGCCCGAATTCGGCGGGGGAAGCCGCTTACCGTTCTCGAAATACCCGAATAGCGCGAGGCTGCGAAAGAATTCGGAGTACTGGCGAGGTCCGCCAATCCTCTGGTAGATGCGGCTCTTATTGCCTGAGGCGTCTACCACGTAACGCGAGTGTATTTCTCTCGCGTTGCCCGCGGCGTCGACGTACAAAACGCCCCGTACCCGTTCATCGTCGCTGACGACATCGGTGACGGTGCAGCCTTCTCGTACATCAACGCCTATGCGGCGCGAATTATCGAGCAAAATCTTGTCGAATTTGCTCCGTTCCACCTGGTAGGCAAATGATGTCTCTCCCGCCATCCTCGGTGAAATCGAAAACGAAAAGGTCCACGGAGTCGGATTGGACCCCCACCTGAAGGTCCCGCCTCTTTTCAGCGTAAAGCCAGCCTGAGCGAGTTTGTCCGAGACGCCGAGCAGACGACAGATTCCATGTATCGTGGACGGGAGTAAGGACTCGCCGATCTGATAGCGAGGAAAGTGCTCTTTCTCTAGAAGAACGACTCGGTGCCCCTGGTTCGCCACCAGGGATGCCAGTGTCGAACCGCCCGGACCGCCGCCCACGACAACCACGTCAACGTCTTCGACGCCTTCAGGACTCATCTCCTACCCTCCATGCGCGCCGGCCACGGTCGTTCACCAGCAACTCTGGCCGTCAATGTCGCCGACGGCCCTCAGGTACCACGTCCGGTAGGCACCGCTGTCCGGTCCGGTTGCATGTTCAACTGCGACAGCGCACCAGTTGAACAGAGCGGATTACCGCCCGTAGCCGACAGTCCGACCTCGCGCTGGGCCTTACGACACGGCGACCTCGGATTCGTCGACGACCACCAGGTGCCCGGTTCCCTTCAGCGTTGCCAGGTCGATGTCGGCAACGACGCGTACCGGGTCGTCGTTCAAGATCAGGGTGCCCTCGACATGAACGGCGCCGGCGGCCTGATCGAAGTTGGCCGAACTGAGGTCGGAACGAGCGCGGTCGACCGGGATGCCCAGGTCTGTCCCGCCGCGCGTGCCGGTGAATTTGACAAACACATATCCAGTGTCTTCAAGTCGCCGCTGGAACTCTTCCAGCGAGGGGTTCGGGCCGCCCACTGCCACTGGATGATCGCCGGTGGACAGGCGCTCGACCAATTCATCCATGGAGGTAAACCTTTCCAGAAGCGATGACTATCAGATTACGCCCGATCAGCCCTGTTCTGACTCGGCGTAAGCGAAGGCCAGATCCTCCGGTATCTGGAACTTCAGCGTCGTGGTGCAAAACTCCTCCCACTCGGGAGTCACTTCGGTGAACAGCCGCTTGTCCTTGTCCTTGCCGACCGGGCTGATTAGCACGGTGAATTCATCGCAGAGAAAGACCGTCGCGTCGTCTGGCATTTCTTTTTCGTCGGGATGAGCTCCGGCCGACCAACCGGGGAAGCGGCGCAGCTCTCCCAGCGTGTAGGACTTGCAGTACTTCTTCATCAGGACCTCCGGGAGGAGCCGGTGGCGGGTAGAACTAAAACGTCTATCGGAACAGCCGAAACTCGAATTCGACGCGAATCGTCATCGGTACTCTCGCATAGTACGGCAGTCGCGGGTCCGGATCAACGATTCAACTCTTGGCCCATCTGATGAACAAGAGCCGGGCTTCTGCCTTACGCCGGAGGAAATCGCTGGTGACGCCTAGAATTCGAACTCCTCGTATCCTTCGGTCTCATCGTCAATGCCGAGAGCGGACCTGTTGATGGCAGCGGCAAACTCCGCCACCGTCGGGTGGTCGAACAACTCCGCCAGCGCCACCTCGGCCCCGAACGCCTCCCGGACCCGGGCGATCACCTGTGTGGCCAGCAGCGAGTGGCCGCCCAGCTCGAAGAAACTGTCGGTCGCGCCGACCCGGCCCACCCCCAGCACCTGCGCCCAGATCCCCGCCAGCAACTCCTCCGCCGGCGTCGACGGCGCCACGTACCCGCCGCCCAGCTCCGGCCGCACCCCGTCCGGCGCGGGCAGCGCGGCCCGGTCCACCTTCCCGTTCGCCGTCAGCGGCAAGCTGGCCAGCTCGGTGAACACCGACGGCACCATGTACTCCGGCAGCCGCTCCCGCACGAACGCCCGCAACCGGCCCGCCTGCGGCAGCCCCGACTCCCCGGCGGGCACCAGCCAGGCCGCC
>JASHUI010000413.1:0-3712 GCA_030040095.1 Streptosporangiaceae bacterium
GCCCGGGGCCGAGGCCGGGCGGGCCGATGGCGACGTCGGCTGGGTGACGCTGCCCGGCATCGGGCCGCCGAGCTCGCGGCCGGTCACGGCCGCCGCGGGCGACCTCATCGTGCTGGTCTGCTCGGTGCGCGGCACCCTGTATGCCTACCGGGACGGCTGCGCGGCGTGCGGAAGCTCGCTGGCCGAGGGTGCCCTGGACCGAGAGCAGCTGACCTGTCCGGGTTGCGGCACCCGTTACGACGTACGGCTCGCGGGCCGTTGCCTCGATGACCCCGCGTTGCACCTCGATCCGCTGCCGCTGCTGGCCGACAGCCGAGGCGTGCGCGTTGCGGTCCCCGAAACGGCTGGGTCGTGAGCGGGAACGCCGGCCTGCGTCGGTTCGTGCCGGGCGCGGCGTCCGTGCAGGCGCCGCCGGAACCGTCGCCGGCCGCCCCCGCCGCTCCGGCCGATCAGGCCGCTCCGGCTGCCCCGGTCGCTCCGGGACCGGGCGAGGAGTCGTGCGAGTTCTGCGCCACCCAGGTCCCGGCCGGCCACGGCCACGTGGCCGATCTCGAGCAGTCCACGCTGATGTGCTCCTGCCGGGCGTGCTACCTGCTGTTCACTCACGGGCAGGCGGGCCGGGGACGGTACCGGGCGGTCCCCGACCGCTACCGCAGCGACCCGGGCCGGCCGCTGTCGGCCGCCGAGTGGGACGCCCTGGAGATCCCCGTCGGGCTCGCGTTCTTCCTGCGCAGCTCGGCGGACGACAGCCTGACCGCGTTCTACCCGAGCCCGGCCGGCGCCACCGAGTGCCGTCTCGACCTGCAGGCATGGGACCGGGTCGCGGCCACGCACCCGCTGCTGGGCGCTGCGGCGCCCGACGTCGAGGCCATCTTGATCTCGCGCGGCGCCGTCGGCCAGGACGCCGTCGAGTGCTTCCTGGTGCCGGTCGACGCGTGCTATGAACTCGCCGGGCGGATGCGGCTGCAGTGGCGCGGGTTTGACGGCGGGGCCGAGGCGCGGCAGAGCATCCGCGACTTCCTTGACCGGGTCCGGGAGCGATCCCGTGACCTCAGCCGGGAGCGGTGACGTGGCCGAGCTCGTCTTCGACTGCGTCGGCGCCCGGGCCGAGCGGTACGCGGTCGCCCCGTCGATGACGCTCACGCTCAGGATCGCCGAGACCACCGGCATGAAGGTGGACGCGATCGCGCTGCGCTGCCAGATCAGGATCGAGCCGACCAGGCGGCGCTACTCCGACGCCGAGGCGGAGCGGCTGAACGACCTGTTCGGCGACACCCAGCGCTGGGCCGACACGCTCAAGCCGCTGCAGTTCACGACGGTGTCCACGATGGTGCCCGGCTTTACCGGCAGCACCGAGCTGGACCTGCCTGTCATGCTCAGCTACGACCTGGAGATCGGCTCGACCAGGTACTTCGCCGGCCTGGAGGGCGGCGAGATCCCGCTGCTGCTGCTGTTCAGCGGCACGGTGTTCAGCTCGCCCGGCGGCCGGCTCCAGGTTCAGCAGGTGCCGTGGAGCAAGGAGGCCTCCTACCGGCTGCCGGTCAGCGTCTGGCGCCAGGCCATCGAGGCGCACTTCCCGAACGCCGCGTGGATCAGGATGAGCCTGCGGACGCTCGACGAGCTGCAGCGCTTCAAGACCCGCCAGGCGCTGCCGACCTGGGACGCGACCATCACGGCCCTGCTGAAACAGGTGCCCGGCGACCCGGAGGGCTCGTCATGAGGCTGAACCCCGCGCACCTCGACCACGCCCGGCGGGTCGCCGACGCCATCCTCTACGAGGGCTACCTGCTGTACCCCTACCGCGGGTCGGCGCAGAAGAACCGGGCGCGCTTCCAGTTCGGCGTCCTGGTCCCGCCCGCCTTCCTCGCGGTCGACGACTGCGAGCGAGCCGCCAGCCAGACCGAGTGCCTGGTCGAGTGCGGCGATGCCGCCGAGGTGCTGGTCCAGGTCCGCTTCCTGCAGCTGCAGCAGCGGGTCGCGCAGGCTCCCTCGGCCGAGGGCGGCGGCTACCGCGACGTCGAGGTGCTGCGGGTGGACGACCGAGAGTACACCTCCTGGGACGAGGCTGCGGAGCGGCAGCAGGTGGCGGCGGCCCGGGTGTCCGGGCTGCTCGACCGGGACCGGAACCTGGAGTTCCATGTTGAAGGCGGCGAGTTCACCGAGACGCTGACGGACGCCGCGGGCCGCCCGGCCGGGCGGCTGCTGCGCCGTTGGACCGCGCTGGACGGGCTGATCCAGCTGAGCGCCGAGCGGGTGGCGGGCCCCTACGGTGCGCTGCGGCTGCGGGCACGGCTGGAGAACCGCACGCAGCCGGACGTGCGGCCGCGGACCAGGGACGATGCCCTGCGCCATTCGCTGATCGCCGCGCACGCGCTGATCGGGGTGCCGGGCGGAAGGTTCCTGTCCCTGACCGATCCGCCGGAGTGGGCCGCGGCCGAGGCGGCGGCGTGCGTGAACACCGGCACCTGGCCGGTGCTCGCCGGGCCCACCGAATGCCAGGACCTGATGCTCTCCTCGCCGGTGATTCTCTACGACCACCCCGAGGTCGCCCCGGAGAGTGCCGGTGACCTGTTCGACGCGACCGAGATCGATGAGATCCTCACGCTGCGCACGCTGGCCCTGACCGATGCCGAGAAGCGCGAGGCGCGCGCGACCGACCCGCGCGCGGCCGAGCTCATGGACCGGCTGGACACCCTGCCCCCGCAGATGCTGGAGCGGATGCACGGAGCCATCCGCTACCTGAGGTCCGTGCCCGGCGAGGCGGCGCGGGTGCCGGGCGGTGCGGCGGGGCTGCCGGGCGGCGCACCAGTCGGCCCGCCCGGCGACGCGTTCCTGGACCGGCCGCAGGTCCCGTGGTGGGACCCGGGGGCGGACGCCTCGGTGTCCCCGCAGACCGATCACGTCGTCATAGACGGGGTCAGGGTGGCTCGCGGCAGCCGGGTCAGGATGCGCCCGGGCTCGCGCCGCGCCGACGCCCAGGACCTGTTCCTGGTCGGGCGCACCGCTGAGGTCGAGGCTGTGCTGCACGATGTCGACGGCCAGGTGCACGTGGCCGTGAGCCCGGATCACGACCCCGTCGCGGACCTGCAGCGCAGCCACGGCCGGTTCCTGTACTTCGCTCCCGACGAGATCGAGCCCGTCGATCCCCCCGACCCCGCGGATCCCGCGGCGTCCACCGAGCCCCCCGGGCCCGCAGGGCCCGGGCCGGGGCCGTCCTGAGCCTCGCGTCGCCGACGGCCCCCCACACCCCCAGAGGAGGCAACGATGCTCATCAGGTTGATCAAGACGGTCGTGCTGGTCGCGGTGCTGGTGGCGATCGTCCAGTCGCTGCCCGACATCAAGCGCTACCTCGAGATCCGCGAGATGTGACCGGGCCGAGGCAGAGGTCCGCTAGGTAACCGGCGAGATAAGGCGGGAACAATGGAAACGATTGCGGGATTCGTGGCCGGCTACCTGGTCGGAACGCGCGAGGGACGGGACGGACTGGAGCGGCTGCGTTCCTCATGGAGGGCGATCAGGACCTCGCCCGAGGTGCGCAAGCTGGCCACCGAGGCGGTGTCGGTGGCCGAGATGGCGGTCCGGCGCAACTCCGGCCGCGCCAACCTGGGCCACCTCGGCAGCACGGTCGGCGAGGTCACCGACATGATCGTGCGCCGGGCGGTCGCGGCGCGGTCCGGCTCACGCGCCGCCTGACCGCCCGCCCGCCCGGTCC
>JASHUI010000053.1:0-8898 GCA_030040095.1 Streptosporangiaceae bacterium
CGGCTCGGCCTGCTGCAGCGCAAGCGGCTCGAGCTCGCCCGCGCCCTCGCCACGCAGCCGACGCTGCTGCTGCTCGACGAGGTGGCGGGCGGCCTCACCGACCCAGAGGTCGCCGAGCTGGTCGAGATCGTCCGCGGCATCAACGACGCGGGCATCGCGGTGATCTGGATCGAGCACGTGGTCCGGGCGCTCACCGCCGTGGTGAGCCGGCTGATCTGCCTGGCCGGCGGCAGGTTCGTGGGCGACGGTGACCCGGCCGCTGTGCTGGCCGAGCCCGCGGTCCGCGAGGTCTTCCTCGGCACCGATGTCACGGCGGCGCTGGCCGGCGGTTCCCTGGAGGCACCTTCGGAACTGGAGGGGGGCGGGGCGGTGGCGGACCCGTGACCGCATCGGCCGCGAACAGGGACGGGGAGGCGACCGGGGAGCGACCGGACGGCGAGGCGCCGATTCTGGAACTCCGCGACCTGGTCGTGTACCACGGGCAGCTACGGGCCCTGGACGGGATCTCGCTGCGGGTGCTCCCCGGCGAGGTCTACGCGATCATCGGCGCGAACGGCGCGGGCAAGTCGACGCTGCTGCGCACGGTGGCCGGCCTGCACCACCCGACGACGGGCTCGATCCGGTTCGACGGGAAGGACGTGACCGGGCTGCGGCCCGAGCGCCGCGCCACGCGGGGGATCGTGATGGTGCCGGAGGGCAGGCGCCTGTTCGAGTCGCTGTCGGTCGAGGAGAACCTGCAGGTCGGCGCGACGTACGCGCGGCCGGGGCCGTGGACCATCGACCGGGTGTACGAGACGTTCGGCTGGATGCGAGAGCGCCGCAGGCAACTCGCCGCCCAGCTCTCCGGCGGCGAGCAGCAGACGGTCGCCATCGGCCGGGCCCTCGTCGCCAACCCCCGCATGCTGCTGCTCGACGAGCTGTCGCTCGGCCTGGCGCCCGTGGTCGTCCAGAGGATCTACGGCATGCTGCCGCAGATCCTGGCCACCGGCCTGACCGTGCTGCTCGTCGAGCAGGACGTGAGCCAGGCGCTGCGGGTGGCCACCCACATCCATTGCCTGCTGGAGGGCCGGACCACCTTGGAGGGCCGGCCCGCCGACGTTACCGCGGACCAGGTCGAAGCCGCCTACTTCGGGCTGGCGGGCGCTGCCTCGGCCGACCACCCCGGCGAAGGGAGTGAGCCGTAATGGCGTGGGTGAACGCCATCATCCAGGGGGTGCTGACCGGCGGGCTCTACGCGCTGTTCGCCTGCGGGCTGTCGCTGATATTCGGGGTGATGAAGGTCGTGAACCTTGCCCACGGCGACCTCGCGGTGGTCGCGGGCTACCTCGCGATCGGCGTCATCACCGTCACCCACGTCCCGGTCCTCTGGTCCGTCGTCATCGTGGTACCGCTGATGGCGGTGCTCGGCTACGGGCTGCAGCGCACGATCCTCCAGGGCGCGCTCGACCGCAGCGTCCTCACCACGCTGCTGGTCACCTTCGGCCTGTCGGTAGTGATCGAGAACGGCTTGCTCCAGTTCTTCACCGCCAACACCCGCGGGATCGGCGCCAATATGGCCCTGGAGAGCGACTCCTTCAGCCTCGGCTCGCAGATCCAGATCGGCTACCTGCCCGTGCTCATCTTCGTGGTCGCCGTGGTGGTGCTGGTCGGGCTGCAGTACTTCCTGTCCCGGTCCAAGTACGGCCGGCTGATCCGCGCCGTGGCCGACGACAAGGAGGCGGCGCAGCTGGCCGGGGCCGACTACCGGCACGTGTTCGGCATCGCGGCGGCAATCGCCCTCGGCACGGTGGCGCTCGGCGGCGTCGCCTACGGCATGTACTCCCAGCTCGACCCCACCGCAGGCACCGACACGATCCTGCTGTTCGCGTTCGCGGCCGTGGTGATCGGCGGGCTCGGCTCCCTGTGGGGCACCCTGCTCGGCGGCGTGGTGCTCGGCGTGGCCCAGCAGATCGGGGCCCAGATCAACATCTCCGATGAGGTCCTCGCCGGGTTCATCGTGTTCCTTGTCGTGCTCGCCGTGCGCCCGCAGGGCCTGATCAGCCGGGGAACCCAATCATGAGCCTGGCCACCGAAACCACCGCTCGCCCGGCAGAGAGCTTCCGGGTCACCCGGTCACGCAGAAACGTCGCCTGGACCGGGGCGGTCGCGCTGATCATCGTCGTGGTGTTCGCGCTGTTCCCGTACATCGTGTACTCGGGCACCACCGCCATCCTGGTGCAGGCGTTCATCGTGCTCACGCTGGCGAGCATGTGGAACCTGCTGGCGGGATACGCGGGCCTGGTGTCGGTGGGGCAGCAGGCGTTCGTGGGGCTCGGGGCGTACTTCGTGCTGATCCTGGCCATCCATGGCTTCTCCCCGTTCGCCGCCCTTCCCGTGGCCGCGATCGGCTGCGGCGTCGCGGCGCTGCCACTGTGGTGGCTGGTCTCGCGGCTGCGCACCGGCTACTTCGCGATCGCCACCTGGGTGCTCGCCGCGACCGTCATGCTCATCATCGAGAAGTTCTCCTCGATCGGCGGCGGGACCGGCATGCCGCTGCCCGGCCTGTCCGGGTACACCCCGGCTCTGCTCACCGCCTACACCTACTGGGCCGGGCTGGCCGTCACGGTGCTGGCGCTGATCGCCGTCTACCTGCTGCTGCGCGGCAGGCTCGGCCTGGTGCTCACCGCCGTCCGCGACGACGAGGTGGCCGCGCGCAGCTGCGGGGCCCGGGTCGGCCTGGCCCGGCTTCTGGTGTTCCTGGTGGCGGGCGTCGGCTGCGGCGCCGCCGGCGCGGTGCTGGCCATCAGCCAGCTTCAGGTGCAGCCCAGCGCGGTGTTCAGCGTGCAGTGGACCGCCGAGATGGCGTTCGCGACCATCATCGGCGGGCTGGGCACGATCGAGGGACCGATCATCGGCACCATCGTGTACATGGTGCTGCAGCAGACGCTGGCCTCGTACAACGCGTGGTACCTGATCATCCTGGGCCTGGTCGCGATCGTCGTGGCCCTGTTCGCCCGCCGCGGCCTCTGGGGGCTGGTGGACGAGCACCTGAGCGTCCGGCTGTTCCCGGTGGGATACTGGCTGCGCACCGGGCGAAGAGGCGCGGCGGCGTCCGGACGCGGGAGCGACCGAGCGAACGACCCAGCGACGAGGGAAGACGGCGCGTAAAAGCGCCCCTGAGGCCGGAATCAGTACGGCCTAGTTCGATGCCGACTGGGCGTGCAGGTCGGCCTCGATCTGGTGCGCGGTCTCGAGCAGGGCGGGCAGTATCTTGGCCCGCATCGCGGCAATGCTGACCCGGCTGGCGTGCGCGGACACATTGATGGCCGCGGTCCCGACGTCGGGGGCGCCGCGGATCGGCGCGGCGACCGCGCGCAGCCCCTCCTCCAGTTCCTGGTCGACGATCGCGTAGCCCTGGCTGGCCACCTCGCGCACGATCGACCGCAGCCGGTCCGGCTTGGTGACGGTGTGCGCGGTGAGCCGCTCGAACGTGGCCTCGGACAGATACCGCTCGAACTCATCGTCGGGCAGGTCGGCGAGCAGCACCCGGCCCATCGACGTGGCATAGGCCGGGAACCTGGTCCCGACCGAGATCGCGACCGTCATGATTCGCTTGGTGGGCACGCGGACCACGTAGACGATCTGGAGGTCGTCGAGCACCGAGATCGACGAGGACTCGTGCAGCCTGGCCACGAGCTCTTCCACGTGCGGCGTCGCGACCTCGGGCAGGGCCAGTCCGGACAGGTAGGCGTAGCCGAGCTCGAGCACCCTCGGCCGCAGCGAGAACTCCCGGCCGTCGCTGCGCACGTAGCCCAGCTTGACCAGGGTCAGCAGGAACCGGCGGGCCGCCGCCCTGGTCAGCCCGGTGGCCCGGGCCACCTCGCTCAGGCTCAGCCGCTCGCGGTCCGGGCCGAACGCCCGGATCACCGCGAGCCCCCGGTCCAGCGACTGCACGAAGTCGCTGTTCCTCGCGGCCAGGCCGGTGTTGCCCGGCTCGCCGCTGCCGCCGCGCGCGACGGCAGGACCGCTGGTCAGCGCGTCGGCGTGGCGCGCGGTTTCCTCCGAGGACGACGCAGGCAGCACCGAATTGTTCGCGGTGCGCCCAGAGGTTCTCATTGACCGCAGCCTAGCGCGCCGGTACTCGGGGCGGCGCATCAGCCAGTGATCTTGTTGAGGTGGATCACCTCGGCGGGAGCGGCGGGAGCGGCGAGCGCGTGGGCGGGTCAGCCGGTGCGCTCGACCACGAACTCGCAGAGAGCCTCGAACGCGGCGCGGGCCGGAACGTCGGGCAGCGCGAGGATCTCGTCCCGCGCCGTCTCCGCCCACCGCCGCGTGTCCAGGCGCGCCATCTCCATGGCCGGATTCGCCCGCAGCAGCGCGAGCGCCTCCGCGTGAAGCGCCGGGTCGGTCAGCTCACCGCGGTTCAGCAGCTCCACGAGCCGGGCATCGCCCGAGCCAGCCGAGCGCAGCGCGTGCAGCATCGGCAGGGTCAGCACGCCCTCCCGCAGGTCCGTACCGGGAGTCTTTCCCGACTGGGCCGATTCACTCGCGACGTCCAGGATGTCGTCGCAGAGCTGGTAGGCGATGCCGAGCGCCTCGCACGCCGGGGTGATCCGCTCGACCACATCGTCGGGCGCGCCGGAGAACATGGCGCCGAACCGGCCCGAAGTCGCGATCAACGAGGCCGTCTTCTCGGTGACCACGCCCAGGTAGTGGCCGAGTGGATCCTCGCCAGGCCGCGGGCCGACGGTCTCCGCGACCTGCCCGTTGACCAGGCGCATGAAGGTCTCGGCCTGGATCCTGACCGCCTCCGGGCCCAGCCCGGCCAGGATCTGCGAGGCCCGCGCGAACAGGAAGTCGCCGGTCAGGATCGCGACCGTGTTGTCCCAGCGCGAGTTGGCACTGGGCAGGCCGCGACGGACCGCCGCCTCGTCCATCACGTCATCGTGGTAGAGGGTGGCCAGGTGGGTCAGCTCGATCGCAACCGCGGACGGCACGATCCGCGGGTCGCCGGGGTCGCCGAACTGCGCCGCCAGCAGCACCAGCGTGGCGCGGAACCTCTTGCCGCCGCCGCCGGTGAGGTGCCGGGAGGCCTCGGCCAGCAGCTCGTGCTGCGCCTGCGCGGCCTGTCGCAGGCCGTCCTCGACCCGCGCGAGGCCCTCGACGACCTCGGCTGCCAGCGCCGCGTCCGGCAGCTCCACCGTTACTACAGTGCTCAATCGGGCTCCCTCGCGGGTGATGCCCTCGCAGTGCCCGCGGGCTCAGCGGGCCGAGTGCAAGACCACCCTCACGATATGTGCAAGGCAGAGTAATCCGAGGTATGCCCGCCGCGCCATCGGCGAACACCAGGCCGGGCCCGCCGGTCAGGCGCTTACCGAACGAACAGCTGCGTCGCCGCGTGGTTGGTCAGGGTCAGCAGCCAGCCCGGCACGATCCCGAGCACCAGGGTCAGCACCACCCCGACCGTCACCGCCGTCCCGGTGAACACGCTGGGCCTGACCACCGCCGGGCCGTCCGGCGCCGGATCGCTGAAGAACATCAGCACGATCACCCGGACGTACGGGAACGCCAGGATCGCGCTGCTGATCACGCCGACGATGACGACCGACAGCACCCCGCCGCTGATCGCCGCTTGGAACACCGCGAACTTCCCGGTAAACCCGCTGGTCAGCGGGATTCCGGCGAACGCGATCAGGAAGAAGGCGAAGACCCCGGCGACCAGCGGCGAGCGCTTGCCGAGCCCGGCCCAGCGGGACAGGTGCGCCGCCTCCCCGGTCTGATCGCGCACCAGGGTCACCACGGCGAACGCGCCGATCACCGCGACGCCGTACGCGGCCAGGTAGAACATGCTGCTGGACAGGCCCGCGGCGCTGGCGGCGACCACGCCGGTGAGCACGTAGCCCGCCTGGGCGATCGAGGAGTAGGCGAGCAGCCGCTTCACGTCGGTCTGGGTGATCGCGACGATCGAGCCGACCAGCATGGTCAGGATCGCGATGGTGATCATCGCCGGGCGCCAGCTCCAGGTCAGCTGCCCGAACGCGACGTAGAACACGCGCAGCAGCGCGCCGAACGCCGACACCAGGGTGCACGAGGCCATCAGCGCCGTCACCGGCGTCGGCGCGCCCTGGTACACGTCCGGCTTCCAGCTCTGGAACGGCACCGCGCCGATCTTGAAGAACAGGCCGAGGCCGAGCAGCGCGATCCCCGCGTACAGCAGCGTGAGGCTGCCGGTGTTGGTCGAGGCGGCCGCCGCGATGGCCGACAGCCGGACCGAGCCGGCGAAGCCGTACAGCATCGCGATGCCGAACAGGAAGAACGCCGACGAGAACGCTCCCAGCAGGAAGTACTTGACCGCCGCCTCCTGCGAGAGCAGCCGGCGCCGCCGGGCCAGGCCGCACAGCAGGTACAGCGGCAGCGACAGCACCTCGAGCGCGACGAACATGGTCAGCAGGTCGTTCGAGGCCGGGAACAGCAGCATGCCGCCCACCGCGAACAGGGCCAGCGGATACACCTCGGTGTGCGCGATGCCCGCCAGCAGGCCCTCGCGTTCCTCGGCGCTGCCGGGCACCGCCGCCGCCTGCGCGACGAACGGGCTGACCTCGACCGAGGATTCCGCGATCAACAGCACGCTGATGAAGGCCAGGACCAGGATCGTGCCCTGGATGAACAGCGTCGGGCGGTCCACGGCGACCGCGCCCATCGCGGCGATGTGGCCCGGGCTGCCGCCGGCGAAGATGTGACTGGTGGTGGCGACGACGATGGTGAGCACGAAGGCGGCCGCCAGGCCGCCGAGCGCCAGCGTCATCTGGATCGGGCGGCGCGCCGTCCGGGGGACGAACGCCTCGACCAGCACGCCGGCGACGGCGACGCCGAACACCACCAGCATCGGGGACAGCTGGCTGTACTCGATGCTCGGCGCGCTGATGGTCGAGCCGACCGCGGCCAAGGTCCCGGTCACGGTGAACTCCTCTGGGTTAGCGCACTGGTCGTACCGGGATGCGGCGGCACCGGGTCGGTGGAATGCAGTTGAACCAGCGTCTGGTGCACCGCGGGGTTGATGACGTCGAGGACCGGCTTGGGATACACGCCGAGCACCACGACCAGCGCGATCAGCGGGCCGACCGCCCACAGCTCGCGCGCCTTGAGGTCGGGCATCGCCTTGACCTCCTCGCGCACCGGCCCGGTCATCGTGCGCTGGTACATCCACAGGATGTAGATCGCGGCCAGGACGATGCCGATGGTGGCCAGGACCGCGGCGGCCTCGTAGCGGGTGAACGTGCCGACCAGGACAAGGAACTCGCTGACGAACGTGGAGAGCCCGGGCAGCGACAGCCCGGCCAGGCCGGCCACCAGGAACAGCCCGGCCAGCACCGGCGCGACCTTTTGCACGCCGCCGTAATCCGCGATCATCTGCGACCGCCGTCGCGCGATCATGAAGCCCGCGATCAGGAACAGCGCGCCGGTGGCGAACCCGTGGTTCACCATGTAGAAGACGCCGCCCGCCTGACCCTGGCTGGTCATCGCGAAGATGCCCAGGGTAATCAGGCCCATGTGGGACACCGAGGTGTAGGCGATCAGCCGTTTCAGGTCGCGCTGGCCGATCGCCACGACCGCCGCGTACAGGATCCCGATCACCGAGAGCACCAGGACCAGCGGGGTGAAGTAGTGCGACGCGGTCGGGAACAGCTCCAGGCAGTAGCGGATCATGCCGAACGTGCCGACCTTGTCCAGCACCCCGACCAGCAGCACCGCGGCCCCGGGCTGGGCAGCGGTCGCGGCGTCGGGCAGCCAGGTGTGGAACGGCCACAGCGGCGCCTTGATCGCGAACGCCACGAAGAAGCCCAGGAACAGCCACTTCTGCACGGTCGGGCTCAGCGAGACGTGCAGTAGCTGGCTGAACAGGAACGTGCCCTGGTGCCCGTGCTGGGCCGAGTACACGTACAGCGCGATCACGGCGACCAGCATGAGCAGCCCGCCGAGCAGGCTGTACAGCAGGAACTTCACCGCGGCGTACTGGCGCTGGCCGACGCCGTAGCTCCCGATCATGAAGTACATCGGGATCAGCATGGCCTCGAAGAACACGTAGAAGAGGAAGACGTCGGTGGCGGCGAACACGCCGATCATCATCGTCTCGAGCACGAGCATGAGCGCGAAGTAAGTTTTAACGCTCCGTCTCGGCGGCGGCTGGCCCGCCGGGTTAGCCTCGCCCTCGGCGTCGTTCCACGAGGCCAGGACGACCACCGGCATCAAGACCGTGGTCATCAGGATCAGGACCAGGGCTATCCCGTCCACGCCGACCGCGTAGTGCACCCCGAACTGCGGGATCCACTGGTAGACCTGGTTGAACTGGAAATCGGGCGCGCCCGTGCCGATCTTGAACTGGGTCGCCATCGCGATCGTCACGGCGAGCGTGACCAGCGTGAAGCCCAGCGTGACCTGCTTCACGAGCTTGGCCCGGGCCCGGCGGTCCGCCTCGGCGCCCGGCGCGGACAGGCCCGGCGTCAGCGAGACCGCGACCGCCCCGACGAGCGGGATCGCGCCCGCCACGGTCAGCCAGGGAAATGTGCTCATCTACACCCTCACCAGAAGCAGCGCGCCCACGAGCAGCGCGGCGCCGAGGAACATCAGCAGCGCGTACGAGCGGACGAACCCGTTCTCCACCCTGCGGACCCGGCCGGACGTGCCGCCCATGGTGGCGGCCAGCGTGTTGACCAGGCCGTCGATGCCCCGCGTGTCGAAGAACACCGACAGCCGGGTCAGCCACTGGCCGGGCCGCATCAGCAGCGACTCGTTGAACGCGTTGCCGTACAGTTCCTTGCGCGCGGCGACGGTCACCGGGTTGCCGATGGGCGCGGTGACCGGGATCTCGCGGCGCCCGTACATGGCCCAGGCGATCGCGGCCCCGACCAGCACCAGCGC
>JASHUI010000414.1:0-10465 GCA_030040095.1 Streptosporangiaceae bacterium
GGCACCGCGCCGACGGTCAGCGGCGACTGCGGGTCAACGGCGGGCTGGCCGGGCGCCGAGACCGGCTCGAAGGCCAGCACGGTCTCGGGGACGGCCCCGGGACTCGGACCGAGCGCCGGGGACGGGCAGGTGAAGGTCGCCCCGACGGGCGCGCCGCTGACGGTGGCGTTGCTCGCCTGCTGCGGCAGCTGCGTAAACCGGCCCTGGGCATCGGTGAGCGGAGCGCCCCACAGCGACTCGGGCACGGCGCGGGTGACGGGCACGGGCGCCCAGCCCGTTAGGTCCACCCCGCCGGAGCCGTCGGGACGGGTGACCCGGACCGTGTGGATGGCCTGTGTCTCGGCGAGGTCCATCGGCCGCACGCGCAGGGCGAAGCCGGTCTGCTGGGTCGTGTCCGCGCCGCCGGGGCCGCCGTAGGTCAGCGCGGTCGCCGGGATCGCCGAGCCGGTGACGAACGCGAACGAGCTGGCCCGCACCACCCAGGTACCGCTGTCCAGCGTCCTGGTCAGCCCGCTGCTGGCGGTGACGGTGACCAGCGTCTTGGCGGGCGGCAGCAGCGCGGCGAAGCCGGGCGGGTCGAGTGGGTCGTTCGCCGCGGTGCCCTGCGGCTCGCCGAAGTCCACGGTGAACGAGACCACCCATAGGTGGACGGTGACCGTGCCGCCGGTGGGCGGTCCCCACAGGCTCACCGACGCCCCTATCGAGACGCTGATCGTCTTGCTGACGAAGCCCAGGTCCAGCTTGTACGCGATGCCGATGCTGACGCCGATATCGGCGAGGAAGAAGAACGGGTGCCAGGAGATCAGCACGTCCATCTGCGCGGTGAACCACGCGCGCAGGTTCCCGGACTGGAATGTGATCTCCAGCCCGCCGCCGGCCATGACGCACGAGGTGGTCAGCGCGAAGTATGCCTGGCCCTTGACCGCGACCTCGTCGCTGACCGCCCAGGAGAAGCCCAGCCGTGGCTCGACGGGGAAGTAGGACGGAATATTGAACGCCGGGTGGTAGCCGCCGAGGGTGATCACGAATTGGCCGGCGTTGAGATTGTCGCCGAACCAGACGAAGAACGCGAAGCCGCCCGTCAGGTGGCAGGCCGGCGCGATGACGTAGGAGGCGGGACCGAGCACGGCGGTGAGCCCGAACACGCCTTCGCTGGGTTTGAGGACGGCCTCGAGCTCCAGCTCGACGTAGGCGTAGGTCTCGGCGTCCGGCGCGCCCTGCGGCAGCCGCAGGGTCGACAGGCCAAGCAGCGCGAACGCGAGATCCTGGCCGAACTGGGCGATCAGCAGCGCCTGGGTGGTGACCAGCTCGAAGCTGGTGAACTGCAGGCCGACGGCGAGCCAGTACTCGCCGGTCTTCGGCGCGATCCACTGCTGCTGGAGCCCGCCCGGCGTGATGGGCTTGGTGCCCTCCAGGATCGCGAGCACGTCGCCCATGGCCTGCGGCGGCGCGGTCTGGCCGGGGGAGGGCGGGGTGGCCAGCACCAGCAGCGGGAACCCCAGCACCTGGTCTTGCGCGGGCAGCGCGATCGTGCGGTTATACCCGAAGCCGGCCATCAGGCCGGTGACGAACAGCGCCGGCGGGCCGCCCAGCGGAGCATCGAGCTGGGCGAACACGAACAGCGACGGGTCGCCCGCGCGGAGCTGGGCGTAGGAGCCGATGGCCGCGAGGGTGAAGCTCTCCGCCTTGACCACGGCGAAGCCGTCGTACTGGTACGCGACATCGGGCGAGAGCTGCTGCGACGGGATGGCCAGGAAGCCCCCGGCGATCTCCAGCGGCGGCTGGTCATACGCCAGGCCGAGGCCGTCGAGGTGGAATGTCGGCTGGAAGCTGGTCAGCGGCGAGCCGATGCCCAGGCCCTGGGTGGTCAGCTCCAGCGGGCCGAGGCCGACGGAGGCGTCCAGGAGGAAGTACAGCGTGCCGTCCGCGTACTGGATGCCCAGGCGCGAGAACGTGAACACGCCGAAGGAGCGCTGGATCGTGAACCATTTCGTGGTGGCGCCGCCGCCCGCCGGCGCCGCGGCGGGCGCCGGCGGTCCGGCGTTTGCCGTGAGGGCCAGGGCGTCCCGGCCGGCCGGCTGCGCCGGCCCGGCGGCGGCCAGGTCGAGCGGCACGTTCTCCGATCCGAGCCGCAGCGTCCCTGACAGCAGCAGGCCGCCCGCGAGCGGCGTTTCCGGCAGCCGGGGGTAGCCCGCGGGTACCTGGGCGTTCAGGGTGGCAGCGTCCGAATCCGGGCCGGAGCCCGCGAGGTCGCCGGACAGGAACCAGCAGCCCAGGTCGGGGATGCCCAGCTGGTCGGCGTCGGGCAGCTTGTCGCCGACCAGCGGCAGGTCGGCCAGGGTCACGTTCAGCGGCAGGTCGACGGCGAACGCGAATCGCCGCGCCTGGTTCCCGGCCGGCCCGACGGGCGCGGTCACGAACACCGCCTTGTCCCCGCTCGCCGTCGTCGCCCCGACCGACAGCGACGCCGACGGCACGTCGTAGGAGAACGACATCCCGGTGAGCGTCAGGTTCAGTCCCTCCGGGATCTCCGGCATGTCGCTGAAGCCGAGGCAGCCCGCCAGGTCGGTGAGGCTCAGGCCGTGCCCGGGCGACGCGGCCCAGGTGGCGGTCAGCTTCCCGCCCGCGAACGTGACCTGGATCTGCTCGGTGGTCGCGTCGGCTTTCTTGATCGCGAGCTGGCCGGTGAACGTCCCGGTGTAGTGGTCCTGCGCCTTGCTCAGGTCGATCGCCACCGTGATGTCCAGCTCGGTGCCGGCCACGTCGAACGTGCCCTCGCAGCCGAAGTGGAACGCCGCCGGCGCCCCCGGCGCGGAGCCCGCGCTGAACGAGACCGACAGATCGGAGATCGTGAGACCGCCGAGCGCGTCGGCCGGGACGGCCGGCACGCCGAACGTCCCGGCGAGGTCGTTGACCAAGTGGGTTACGTCGACCGGCGCGCCCGGCGCGGTGTGCCCGGCCAGCGCCCACACCCCGGAGGTGTCCAGGCCGACGCTGATGGTCAGCGGGACCTGCGCGATCGTGATCGTGGTCGTCAGCGAGCCGGTGAACGGGTCCTTGGCCCCGCTGGTGTAGGCGAAGATCAGCGTGAACGAGTCCAGCACGAGGCCGGGCAGCAGGGTCCACGGCGTGACCGACCCGGCCTGGAAGGTCATGGACGTGCCCGCCACGACCGTCAGGTCGACCGTGTCGAGTACCAGCGCGGGTGCGGCGGGCGGGATCGTGACGAAGCTGCTCAGCAGCTTGGCCACCAGGTCGGTGAGGTTGAGCGAGCGCCCGGGCGGGAGGCCGCCCGCGAACGTCCACGTCGCGGTCGCCGGGTCCTTGGCGCAGGAGAAGTAAAGCCCTACGTCGGAGGTGATGTCGAGGATCGCGGTCAGCGAGCCCCCGACGGTCTTGGCGGTGGTGTCCAGGGCGGCCAGGGTCAGCCCGAAGGCCAGCTGCTCCACGGTCAGGAAGCCGTCGATGATCGGCCACGGGTTGGTGGTCGTCGCGGCGAAGTTGACGCTCTGCAGCGCGGCCGGGCTCAGCGTGAACCCGATCAGCAGCTGGCTGATCTGGATGCCGGGCAGCTGAGCCAGCGCCGTCGGCAGGCTCTGCGTGAAATCCGCGCCGCCCGCCATAGTGAACAGCCCGGACAGGCTCGGCAGCGTCACCCCGTCGCTGGCCGGGTTCAGCCCGGTGAGCCACCGGCTGGTCCCGCTCGCGACGTCGACCTGGACAAAGACCGGGACCGGGGTAACGTCGATCTTGAAGGTTCCGGTCACAAGCGCGGTGAACACGCGCTTGGTCTCGTCGCCCGGGTTCCGCACCGATAGCGCCAGGTGCAGGCCGGGCTCGAGTTCCAGGCCGGTCACGGGCGCCCAGCCGTTGGTGACGGTCAGGCCCGCGCTGACGCTGGCCACCGTCTTGGCCCCGGGGTCGAACGTGATGACCAGGTCGCTGAGCGCGAGGCCGTCCAGGATCGCGGTGAGCTCGGCGGGCAGGAAGCTCTCCAGCTCTTGCCCGCCGAGCAGCGCCACGAGCTGCTCGGCCGTGACCGAATGCCCGGCCTGGCCGGCCACCGTGACCGCCCACAGCCCGCCGTCGACCTGTGCGACGGTGATGGGGATCGTGCCGGCCGGCTCGCCGGGCAGCACGATCGAGGCCGAGAAGCCGTACGTGACCGCGTTGAACGGCTCGGCAATGGTGGCCGCGACGCTGACGTCGGCCACCGAGATCCACGGCACGGCCGGCAGCGACCGCGGCGTCTGCGGCGACAGCGTCCCGATGAGCGAGACGGCGACGCCCTGGCCGACCGGTGGTGCTCCGCCGCCGGGGCCGCCGCCGGGGCCGTCACCGGAACCGTCGCCGCCCGGACCCTCGGTCGTGGTGAACACGACCGCGGCGCTCGCGCCGGGGTAGCCCAGCACGTCCGCCTGCCCGCGTACCGTGATCGTCCCCGCCCCCGGCGTGCGCGCGGCGCCGGCCAGCGTGTAGGACGGCGCGCCCACGACCGCGGTGAAGAACGCCTGCATGACGGCGATGCCCGCGAAGTCGGTCGCGGACAGGGTCAGCGAGCCGTCCCCGCTGGCCGGCAAGGCCTCGACGGCCGCGATGATCTCGTCGATCGTGGCCATCAGAACAATGGCCCGGGCACGGCCGGCGCGACAACCAGGTTGAAGGCGCCGAGGGTCTGCGCCTGGTAGGGCACCACGCCGGCGAATCCGCCGGCGCCGATCAAGGCGAGCCGGGCAACGACCCTGGCCGCGGTCGGCGACGGCGGTGCGAAGTAGCTATTCCGCGGATTGAGCGTGTTGACGACGACCGGGGCGGGAGGGTGGGCGTTGTTCAAGATCGTCACCTGGGGGAGCCACGGGATCACCTGGCCCATGGAGTCCAGCAATTGGGCCGACCCGACCCGGTGGTAGAAGGTGGGGATGTCGAAGTTCGTCAGGTCCGTGGCGACCTGCGGCGCCGCGGCGGCCGCATATTTCGGCTCCGGCCCGGGCGCCCCGAGCCACAGGTTGGTGACCTCACCGAGCTGGGCCAGGGTGACGGCCGGAGCCAGGGCCACCGGCGGCGCTGGCGGCCCGCTCAGCTGCGGCCTGGTGACGTAGATCCCCGAGCGCACCGCACCCCATTCGTCCGTGGCCACCGGGAGAATCCGGACGAGCACGTTCTGGGCCCGGGCGATCCAGGCGGCGATGCGGGCGGCGAACCCCGGGGCCCCGGGGACCCCGGCGTCGTTTTGCATTGCCTGGATCACGTTCATGCCGTTGTTCAGCCCTTGCAGCAGCCAGAACACGTTGACAAACACGATTTGCATGTTCGGCCGCATCACCCACAGGCGGTTGGCGTACCACTTAGTGACGAATGCCTGGTTGATTTCCCACTGAGGGGCGTTGTGAGGGCTAATGACAAACTGGTAGAAGAAATCCTCGTTGGAGCGGCTGTCACCGTTGAAGCCACCGATCATGTTGACCCCGGGCGGGTCCAGCAGCAAGGTGTTGAGGACGGTGGCGATCTCGGCGGTGAGGCTGGCTTCCAGGTCGATCAGATGCGGCTGGTACCTCGTCGTCCTGACGTTCTCGATGTGCAGGTCGACGAGCGAGAACGCCACCGCGAGGGCCAGGAGCTGGCCGGCTTGGTGGTAGAACCTCTCGACGACCGGGGCCTCGGGGACGTTCTGGAAGATCACGTAGTCGCTCTCGTCGAGCGCGTAGAGGTTGAAGATCGCCCAGGTCTGCTCGGTGTAGCTGAGGAACTCCAGGTATCCGTACGCCTGACGGACCGGGTACGGCGGGCCGGCGGCCTGGGAGACGGGAAAGCGCGGCAGTATCCGGTAGGTCGGCAGTGCCTCGAGGCCGGCCGCGGGGTGCCCCGCGACCCAGGCGTTAAAGATCTCGACCAGGCTGTTCACCATGAACTGCGCCGGGGCGGTCGTGGCGTTGACCGCGGCGCTGTTGCCCGCGACCAGGCAGTCGATCTCCACGTCAGCCGGCTTGTACACCAGCTTCAGTGTCGAAAACCTCGGTACCCAGTTGTTGTATCCGGACCAGTACCGGATGGAGAAGGTGAAAATGAGGACCTGCTGGCCGCCCTTGTGATAGTCCGACCCGGTGGTTTCGATCTCGCTCAGTCCGGTCAGCGTCAGCCCGTTGTAGAGATCCGCGTACAGCGAGGTGATCCGGGGGCGGTCGAGGAGCATGCGCCGCAGGGCCGTTTCGATGTTGTTCTGGAAGTTGTTCTGGATCTGAGTCAGCGCGTGGTCGGTGATCGGGTACTGGGCGAAGAACGCCGCGACGTTCAACAGGTAGGTGGCGTTGACCGGATTGAAGACGCGCGCGGTGAACCAGGTCTGGTAGTCCGTCGGCGCGCCCGGGCCGCCCGCCAAGATCGCCGCGTTGACCGCCGCCTCGACGGCTGGGCAGATCCACTCGTCCAGGCCGGCGGCGAGCTGGTTGAGCAACTCCGCGCGGTCGACCGCGGTCTCGACGAAGTTGTAGTCCGTCAGGCCGTGGCCGGCCGGCGGCAGCGGACCGTTCAGGTCCGTGGTCAGGAACGTCCGCGCATCCTCCAGGCGGTCGATATACAGCGCCGCCCGGTACTCCCGCTGATCATGTAACAGATCGGCGATATTAGGCAGATCGTCATCGCCCTTAAATCTGAGCGTTACGCCGAGTGCGTCCAGCCTGTCGCGAACCCCCGTTAAGTCCACGAGTGAGAGTGTCCGCTCCCACGGGCCAGGGCGCAAGAGCACGGTTTGGATTCGGCATAGATATATATGTCTACAAAACGCGATATAAAGGTAATTGGAAGCGAGCCAAAGAAATCCGTGACCGGGTCTTGCGCGTCCGGTAGGAACGTTAGATGCTTCAGGCGGGCGGACTTTACGACTTACCCAGTTCCCTGGCGGGGGGAATCACGGCCATGCACGTGTTATGCCTTTGGTCGCCCAGGATGCGGCTGGCATGAACCTGCAGCAGTTGCAGGCCGAGTTAAACCGGCTCGGGATAACGTTCCGATCGGAATCAGATCCGCAGAATATCGCCGCGGATCTGCACCTGCAGCGGCAGTACCGCGCCTCGATCTACCTGGCGGAGCTCCAGGCGGCGGAGGCGGATTTCTGGACCAACTTCAACGCGCCGGCGCCCGGCGGGCTCGGGCCCGCCTACGCTTTCGCGCAGAACGCGCTGAGGTCGGGCGAGCTGCTGAACTCGCTGGCGCTGGTGCTGGATTACTGGGCCTGCCCCGCGGTCGAGGGCCAGATCCAGATCAATAACTACACGACCCTTGCCGATTACCCAAATTATTTCAACAATAACATACTCAACGCGAACTACGCCGCGAACGTCCTGGCCTTCCGCAACAATTACCCCATCACCGATAACGCGCTCACGCGGATCGCGGCGAATTTCCGTGCCAATGTCAAAGAGGCCTGCGGCCGGGCCTACACCGACCGGGCGGCGATCCAGAACCTTTTCATCGACCTGTACCCGGGGCTCACGCTGAACAGCCTCAAGGCCGTCAGGTCGACCGGGTCGGACTTCCACAAGGGCGGCAGGCAGGTCCTGGTCCTGACCTTCGGCACGTTCTGGTGGTGGGGGAGGGTCCCCTGGTGGTCCGACCTGAAGGTCGTGTACAAGCCGACCGATCTGGAGATCGACTGCCTGCTCGTCGGCAACAGCGCCGCGGTCAACGCGGCGACCGCCCCGGCGCAGTTCATGGTGAACAGCCTGGTCGAGATCTTCAATAACCGCGCCGCCGCGGGCCCCCCGGCCAACTTCGAGCCGCTGCCCACCTACCGGATCCTGCCGCGCTCGCCGACATCCAACATGCCGATCCCTCCTGGGGGCCTGCCGATCAGGGCCGCGTACGGGTACATGGAGTACCTCGGATACGACCTGACCGGCATCCCGATCCCGCTCACCAACTACTACCTGACCGGTGCGAGCGACTATCTCATCTACCAGAATTATGACGAGACGCAGATTGTCCCGAGGTTCTACCGGCAGATGGGCGAATGGCTGGCGCTCGCCACGATGTTCGCCATCACGGACATGCACATGGAGAACGTGCGTGTCACCCAGTACCAGCCCAGGCTCATCGACCTCGAGATCTCGCTCACCAAGGTATTCAACTTCGACGTGTCGCAGACCACGATGTTCAAGACAACCCTGGGGGTGACGCTCGGCGGCATCAACGGAGTGGTCAATGGCCAGGCGGAGTTCTTGCGGCAGGTGCGGATCAACAACGGCTTTCTCGAGATCGGCAGGGTCCCGCTCGGCAAGGAATTCCAGAACCGGCTGTGGGCCATGCGCCCGGGCAGGCGTGTGGTGGCGGTGAACTCGTATCTCCTGCTCCAAGGTCTGCGCAATGGCATGACTGTCATCAGGAACGGTCAGCAGAATGGTGATTTCACGGCCTGGTTCAACCGCCTGACCAACACGAACGTGCTGGTCAGAGTGCTCCCCTACGGGACATCGGCGTGGGAAACGGTGCGCAGGGTCGTTTACCAGGACGCGGTCGAGAACGCACCGGGCGCCCCGCTCAGGGCCACCATCATCCAGACCATGCAGAACCAGCTCAATGCGGACTTCCCCAACTATGTGGCGCCGGGACTGCCCGCGTTCGTGACGATGATACCCGGCACTCCGGCCGCACCGAGCCCGGCCGTGACCGATCTGGAGCATTTCGACATCCCGGCCTTCTACCATCGGATCGGGACCACCGACATCCTCGACTCCAATGGCCAGGTGGTCGCTATAGCCGGGAACGCCACCATAAACGGCGTTCCGGTCAACATAAACGCCGCGGTGGGGCGGAACAATTACTACGCCGCGTCTCCCACCGCGGCCAACGTCCGCATCGCCCAGGTCCAGCACGTCGGCAATCTGGCCCCGGCGCCCTTCGGCAACCTCGTGCAGCAGATGGTGACCGACACGGTCGGCCCGAACGGGCTCAACACCAACGTGGTGCCGGTGGCCATGGGAAACCTGATCCCCTAGCCATGGCGACCATCGACGAGATCATCGCGGCCGTACAGGCCGCGCCGGTCGGCGAGGACGGCACGCTGACCCTGGAGGCGACCGCGTTCGCCGGGATCGACGTGGCACAGGGGTTCTTCACCAACGTGATCGGCCATCCCGACCTGGCGATCAGGAAGGCCAGCCGGACTCCGGGCCCGCAGCGCATCGTGGTCTCCGGCCAGGCGGACGCGCTCGGGTACACAGACCTCGGCGCCACGGTCACCTTCGCCGCGCAGGACGGCCAGGTCGTCATCACGCTGGCCGGATTGCTGAACAAGAGCGGCCCGGTCGCGCTGCCGATCGTCACCTGGATCTCGCTGGACGCCGTGACCGTGACCGCGACGATCGCCGAGCCATTCCAGCTCGTCACGGCCGGTTTCTCGGCGCGGATCCCGCTGCCGGACGGCGGCCAGGGCAGCGTGCCGATCGCCATCGCCGCCGTGCCGCCGAGCGGCTGGCAGATCGCGGTCGCCGGCCAGGACGGCACGGGCGTCACCCCCGCCCAACTCGTCGCCCTCATCGGCGGCCACGACCTGGCCTCGTTCCTGCCGTCCGAGCTCATCGGCCTGCTGAGCGGGCTCGAGCTGACCGACCTGCTCATCGACTTCGACACCGGCACCAAAACGCTCAGCCACGTGGGCGCGGGCCTGCGGGTCACCAACGGCTGGACGATCGTGACGGGGATCGACCTCGCGCCCGGCCTCGACGTATTGCTCGCCGTGGACAACCCGGCCAGCGACACCGAGCGGTCCTTCACCGGGATCGTGCGGGGGACGTTCGACCTGAGCGGCGTGCCCGTTCCCGTCTTCGTGCAGGCCGACGTGGCCGGCGGCCAGAGCTCGTGGCAGGTGGGCCTTGACCCGCGCAGCGGCGGGGTCACGATCCCCAGCCTGTCCGGCCTGTTCACGCTGGCAGGCGGCGCGCAGTTCGCCGCCTCGCTGCCCGCCGGCCTGCAGGACATCCCGGCGATCCAGGTCAACCCGCTGCTGATCGGGTTCACCATCGGCCAGACCAGCCAGCTACAGCAGGCACAGTTCGGCGCCACGACCGCCTCCGCCTGGCCGATCGTCCCCGGGTTCCTGACCGTCGAGCAGCTCAGGTTCGGCTTCCAGCTCACCGGACTGGCCGGCGGGCAGCGCGGCATCGGCTGCGACCTGTCCTGCATGCTCTCGATCACGCCGGACGCCTGGCTGTACTTCATGATCAGGAAGGACCCGGCGAGCACCGACTGGACGCTGTCGGGAGGGCTGGCGCCCGGGCATCCGCTCAACCTGACCGACCTGGTCGCCAGGCTGCTCTCGCAGTACGTCACGCTGCCCGCGCACGCGCCGCAGATCGTTCTCGACACGGCGACGGTCACCGTGGTGCCGGGACGCAGCATGAGCCTCACCGCGGGCTCGGTGACACCGTGGACGCTCTTCGACTCGGTCGTGCTGAACTCCTGGACGCTGGCC
>JASHUI010000415.1:0-2843 GCA_030040095.1 Streptosporangiaceae bacterium
CGCTGCCCGAGCCTGCCGCCATGCTGGCCTGCCGGCCGGCCACCGCCCTGGTCACCAGCCTCGTGGCCGACGGCACGACTATCGGGACGGCGCAGCTCGGCGCGGCCGTGCCGGTGCTCGCGAACGCCGGCGGGCTCCCGTTACCGGTTGGCGCCCTGATTCTCGAGGCCTTTCTGCTCGACCCGGCCAGCGCGCCCGCGATCGCGGCAGCCACCGGCCTGCAGCAGGCCGCCGTCGCCGCGGCGATCGCCAGCCGCTCGCCGACGTCCTACCCGGACCAGGTGCTGCCGGCGGCCGGGCTCGACCCCTGGCAGCAGCAGCCATGGCGGCCGTTGCTGCTGGAATGGCAGGTGGGCTACGTCCCGATCCCGGCCCAGACCGGCGGGGCCGACAACTGGACCTTCGACGGCCTCGATTATCGCTTCACCGGGGCGTACGGGCCGTTCGCCGCCGACCCTGATGCACCGGTGCAGGTGTTCGGCCGGATCTCGCCACTGTCGCCCGAGGCGCAGTTCACGTTCCGGTCCCAGCTGCAGCGGTTCATCGCCAGCTACGTCACAGGCAACCCCGGCGCCGACGCGGACCTGCAGGCTCTGGCGAAGCTGGACGAGGCCATCGGCCGGGCGGACTCCTGGCGGTTCATGTCACAGGCGCTCACCGGGTTCGGGGACCTGGTGGCGCTGCGCGACGGGCGGCCGCAGACCGGCCCGGACGCCACGGTAGCCGCCGCGGTGGCCGGGCAGACCGCGGGCGTGCCGTGGATACCCAACGGCCCGGTCTACCCGTTCGACGCGATCCGGCAGGGCCAGTTCACCATCCAGCTCATGCTCGTCTACGACACGTTCGGCCAGGTGCTGACCGTCGTGGGCGGCACCGGGCCGGCCGACCCGCAGAACTTCGCCCCGGCGCGGGACGCCGCCCTGGTCCCGGACAAGCCGCTGATCACGCGCAACCCGGCGCGGCTGATCGAGCTGCGGCCACGGCTGATGCAGCACTCCAGGCTGGACCTCACGCTGGTCGACGCGGTCACCGACACGGTGCCAGCCGTGCCTGGCGGTCCGGCCAACCCGGTTATTGCCTGGCTGCTGCCCAACCACCTGGACCGGGGCATGCTGCTGTACACGGCGGACGGCCGCGCGCTCGGCGAGGTCAGGCTGCTGGCCGACCAGACCGGGGCCAGGACCGCCCGGTGGCAGCCGCCGCCGCACTCGCAGATGACGCTGGCCGACGTGGCGGCCGCGGCGCCGAAGCTGGCCGGCATGATCGGCGCGCCCGAGTTCACCGAGGCGGCCGCGTTCGAGACGCTCCTAGACGTGATCGACAGCACGCTCTGGTCGGTGGACCCGCTCGGCGACCGGGCTGACCAGAACCTGTCCGTGCTCATCGGCAGGCCGCTGGCCCTGGTCAGGGCCGGCCTGCGGCTGAGCGTCGACGGCCTGCCGGTCGCCGCGATGACCGACTGGAAGATCACCTGGCCGCCGCCGGAACCCGACTTCCTCACTCGCGACTTCGCCGTCCGCCTCGGGGACCTGGCCAGCCGCCAGGACGGCCTGATGGGTTACTACGCGGGCACCGACTACTCGGTGTTCAACAGCGTGGCCGCGCCCGACGCCGGCGTGAACCAGTCCTACGTCAAGGTCATCGGCCCGGTCGGCGCCGTGACCGGGGGAAACTGGCTGAAGCTACGCTACGGCGCTGACGGGCCTGCCTACGTCACGCTGCTCATGGACCCCCGGGCAGCCGTGCACGCGGTTACCGGCCTGCTCCCGGCAAAGGCGGTCACGCTGCCGGCCAGGTTCATCGCCGGGTCGCTGTCCAGTGCCGAACTGACGTTCCGCATCGGCTCCGTGCTCACCCACGCCGAGCAGTCACCGGCCGCCGGCGCCGCGCCGCCGCCCTACCCGCAGTCCATGTGGCTGCCCTATCCGGCCGAGCGCGACGGTGCGTGGTCCTGGTGGGAGCTTGACGGCGCCGCGTGGTCCCCGTCCGGGCTCCTCCGCGCCACCGCCGACGCCCGGCTCAAGGACTATCCGAGCACCGTGCGTGACGGGTTCCTCCAGTTCGTCACCGACCTCGCCGCGCGTGCCGCCGCGCGCCAGCCGCCGCCGGGGAATGCGTGATCCTGCAGCGCTCCGGTGTCGTAGATGATCGTGGCCACTATTCCGCGGCCTGCCGCGGCTCGTTGTCGCTCAGCCCGGCCCGGAGGAGGAACTGGCGGGCTCGGTGCCGGAACGCCGGGGGCGGCGGTCCGCCCAGGTCAGTGAAAGCCCGTTCCATTTCGGCCCGGCCGAGAAGGACATCGTCGGGGTCGGTCACGCGGCATCCAGATCCCGGGGCTGAGGGGCTGACCGGCGCGCGTCTCCGCTGGCCGGAACAGGTCCGGGGCGTCGACTTCGCGGGCATGGACGGCCACGAGCTGCAGCGGCGATGATGGCCTGAGCAGGGATTGAGGAAGACGTTCCCCGTGCTGGTCGTCGCCCGTCGACGCGTCCCGCGATCACTGAAAGCGCGACGGGACCGCCGCCGGACGCTCCCGGTAACGATGTAATTTAGCTCCGCTGCGAGGCTTGTCACCGTATCGGCCGCCTGAAGTAATCTCTTTGCGGGATCTCTTGATGGCTTCCCGGGGGTGGGGCTGGTGGAGCGGATGGAGCCCGGTGACCCCGGTCAGATCGGCTCGTTCCGGCTGCTGGGCCGCCTGGGCGAGGGCGGCATGGGCCGGGTGTTCCTGGGCCAGTCACCCGGCGGGCGCAAGGTCGCGATCAAGGTGGTGCACCCGCAGTACGCGAGCGACCCGGAGTTCCGCCGCCGGTTCGCCCGCGAGGTCGCCGCCGCCCGCCAGG
>JASHUI010000416.1:0-2885 GCA_030040095.1 Streptosporangiaceae bacterium
GGCGAGGGCACCCAGGCCAAGCGCCGCGCGCACGCCACGATCGTGGACCACCTGGTGCCGCCGATGACCCGCGCCGAGACCTACGGCGACCTGGCCCGGCTCGAGCAGCTCATGGACGAGCACGCGGCCGTGGCCGCGCTCGACCCGGCCAAGCTGCCGGCCATCCGGGCGCAGATCTGGACCCTGATCCAGGCCGCGAAACTCGATCACGACCTGGGCCTGGACGACAGGCCCGGCGACGAGCAGTTCGACGACTTCCTGCTGCACGTGGACGGCTGGCTGTGCGAGGTCAAGGACGCCCAGATCCGCGACGGGCTGCACGTGCTCGGCCAGGCACCGGAGGGCGCGCAGCGGGTCGGGCTGGTGCTGGCGATGCTGCAGGCGCGCCAGATCTGGGCCGGGGCCGGCGGCGCCCTGCCCGGGCTGCGCGAGGCGCTCGGCCTGGCCGAGGACGGCTCGGCGTCCCGGGCCGCGGTCGACGCCGCCGAGGACCGGGCCAGGTCCCTGGTCGAGGGCATGGAGCTGGCCGGCTGGCACCCCGAGGCGGCCCCCAAGGTCGCCGCGGACGTGCTCGGCCATCCCAACGAGACAGTGCACCGGCTGCTGCAGTTCGCGGCGACAGAGCTGATCCCTCGCCTACAGGCCACCACCGGCGAGATCGACGCGATCCTGCACGCCCTGGACGGCGGGCACGTGCCCGCCGGGCCGAGCGGATCCCCGCTCCGCGGCCTGATCAACACCCTGCCGACCGGCCGCAACTTCTACGCCGTCGATCCCAAGGCGGTCCCGTCCCGGCTGGCCTGGGACACCGGCCAGCAGCTGGCCGAGACCCTGGTGGCAAGGTACCGGGAGGACACCGGGGGACAGTGGCCGTCGACCGTGGGCCTGTCGGTGTGGGGCACGGCGGCCATGCGCACCGCGGGCGACGACATCGCCGAGGTGCTGGCCCTGCTCGGCGTGCGGCCGGTGTGGGACGACGCCAGCCGCCGGGTCTGCGGCCTGGACGTGATCGACCTCAAGGAGCTCGGCCGCCCCCGCATCGACGTCGTGGTCCGGATCAGCGGGTTCTTCCGGGACGCGTTCCCGCACGTGGTCACGCTGCTCGACGACGCGGTGCGCCTGGTCGCGGGCCTGGACGAGGACCAGTCGGAGAACTTCGTCCGCGCCCACGCCCTGGCCGACGCCGAGCGCCTTGGCGACCTGCGCCGCGCCACCACCCGGATCTTCGGCTCGCCGCCCGGCTCCTACGGGGCGGGCCTGCTGCAGCTGGTCGAGAGCCGGTCCTGGCGCGACGACGCCGACCTGGCCGAGGTCTACGCGGCGTGGGGCGGGCACGCCTACGGCCGCGAGCTCGACGGCCGGCCCGCCCGCGAGGACATGGAGGCGGCCTACCGGCGGATCCGGGTCGCGGTCAAGAACACCGACAGCCGCGAGCACGACATCGCCGACTCCGACGACTACTACCAGTACCACGGCGGGATGGTGGCCGCGGTCCGGTCGCTCACCGGCGCCGCGCCGCTGGCCTACGTGGGCGACAGCACCCGGCCCGACCAGGTCAGGACCAGGTCGCTGGCCGAGGAGTCGGCCAGGGTGTTCCGGTCCCGGGTGGTGAACCCGCGCTGGATCGCGGCCATGCGGCGGCACGGCTACAAGGGCGCGTTCGAGCTGGCCGCCACGGTCGACTACCTGTTCGGCTGGGACGCGACCACCGGCGTGGTGCAGGACTGGATGTACGAGCAGCTGGCCGCCTCATACGTGCTCGACCCGCAGACCAGGCAGTTCCTCGAGACCAGCAACCCGTGGGCGCTGCGCGGGATCACCGAGCGCCTCCTCGAGGCGGCCGACCGCGGCCTGTGGTCCGCCCCCGAGCAGGCCACCCTCGATGCCCTGCGCGACACCTACCTGCAGGTCGAGGGCCGGCTAGAGGAGAGTCACTCATGACCCTTCCGTTCACCGCCGTGGTCGGGCAGGACGACGCGCGGCTGGCGCTGCTGCTGGGCGCGGTCGACCCCGGCATCGGCGGGGTGCTGCTGGCCGGCGAGAAGGGCACGGCCAAGACCACGCTGGTGCGCGGCCTGGCCGCGATCCTGCCCGGCATCGACGTGGTGCCCAAGTGCCGGTTCTCCTGCGACCCGGCCGCGCCCGACCCCGGCTGCCCGGACGGCCCGCACCCGCGCGGCGGTGCTGGACAAGACAGCCAGGCCGAGCACCGCCCGGCCCGCCTGGTCGAGCTGCCGCTCGGCGCGACCGACGACAACGTGACCGGCAGCCTGGATGTCCCCAGGGTGCTGGCCGGGGCCGGCACCGCCGAGGCGTTCGCCCCCGGCCTGCTCGCGCTGGCCAACCGGGGCGTGCTGTACGTCGACGAGATCAACCTGCTGCCCGACCACCTGGTGGACGTGCTGCTCGACGCCGCGGCGACCGGCAGCACCAGCGTCGAGCGGGACGGGATCTCGCTGCGCCACGCGTCCAGCTTCCTGCTGGTCGGCACCATGAACCCGGAGGAGGGCGAGCTGCGGCCGCAGTTGCTCGACCGGTTCGGGCTGTGCGTCCCGGTCACCGCCAGCGACGACCCGGCCGTCCGCGCGGCGGTGGTGCGGGCCCGGCTCCGGCACGATCGTTCCCCGGCGGGGAGCGCCCAGGCTTTCGAGGATTCTGAACGCGCCGTCACGAGCCAGGTGGCCGCCGCCAGGGCCACGCTGCCGGGCGTAAAGGTCCCCGACCGCGAGCTCCTGCGGGTGACCACCGCCTGCGCCGCCCTCGGCGTCGACGGGATGCGGGGCGACCTGGTCACCTGCCGGGCCGCGATCGCGCACGCGGCGTGGCAGGGGCGGGACGAGATCACGGCGGCGGACGTGCGGGTGGCCGCGCGGCTGGCGCTGCCG